>NZ_JBFUEB010000022.1:0-69268 GCF_056404395.1 Rhizobacter sp. P2_D12
ACGCGGTGCGGCTGGCGCGCACCACCCGGGTGTGGCCGGGCCTGTCGGCCGGCGCCGGGCCGCGCGGTGCGATCGCGCTGGTGCGCGCGGCGCGCGCCACCGCGATGATGCAGTCGCGCGATTTCGTGACGCCCGACGACGTGAAGCAGCATGCGCTGCCGGCGCTGCGCCACCGCGTGATGCTGGCGCCGGACGCGCAGCTCGAAGGGCGCGAACTCGGCGAGCTGCTGGCCGTGCTGGTCGACAGCGTGGCGGCGCCGCGCCTGTGACCGCAGGCTGAGCCCCGGTGATGCGCATGCGCCTGATCCCCAGCCGGCCGTTGGTGCAGGGCGCCGCGGTGGCCGCCCTGGCCAGCGCGGCCGYGCTGATCGCCGGCGCGCCGGCCCCTCTGGTGGGCTGGGCGGCGGCCGGCGTGGTGATCGCGGCCCTGGCGTGGGCCGTGGCCGACTTGTGGTTCACGCAGCGGATGTGGCGGCGCATGCCGCTGCGCCTGGAGCGCCGGCTGCCGCAGGCGCTGGCGATCGGCGTGGCGCGCGAGCTGGTGCTGAACATCGTCAACGCCGGCACGGTGCGCTGGCGCGGCACGGTGTTCGACGAACTCGACGGCACGCTCGACTTTGACCGGCTGCCGCTGGCGCTGCGCGTGCCGCCGCGCCGCCGCGTCGAGCTGCGCTACCGCGTGACGCCGCGCCGGCGCGGGCCGGTGCGCTTCGGCGGCACGCAGCTGCGGCTGCGCACGCTGGGCGGCGCGTTCGAAGTGCTGCGCACGCTGGGCGAACCGCAGTCGCTGCACGTGTACCCGAACTTCGCCGCGGTGGCGCGCTACGCGTGGCTGGCCGGCGACCGGCGCCTGTCGCAGATCGGCATCAAGACCTATGCGCAGCGCGGCGAGGGCACCGACTTCAAGCAGCTGGCCGATTACCAGAGCGGCGACCCGATCCGCCACATCGACTGGAAGGCCACGCTGCGCCACAGCCGGCCCATCGTGCGGCAGTTCCAGGACGAGCGCGACCAGTGCGTGCTGTTCCTGCTCGACTGCGGACGCCGCATGCGGGCCGACGAGGGCGTGGCGAGCGCCGATGGCGGGCACTTCGACCAGGCCCTGAATGCGCTGATGCTGCTGACGCACGTGGCGCTGAAAGAGGGCGACGAGGTCGGCGCGATGACCTTCGGCCACGAGCCCGGCCAGCAGCGCCGCTTCGCGCCGCGCAAGGGCGCGGCGACGCTGAACGCGCTGATGGCGCGGCTGTACGACATCCAGCCGGGCAACGGCCACTCCGACTACCTGGAGGCGGCGCGCGACGTGATGAAGGCGCAGCGCAAGCGGGCGCTGGTGATCGTGCTGACCAACTTCCGCGACGAGGATGCGGCCGAGCTGACGCCGGCGCTGAAGCTGCTGCGCACACGCCACCTGGTGCTGGTGGCCAGCCTGCGCGAGCGCGTGCTGCGCGAGCTGGCGGCGCAGCCGCTGGGCATGCCGGAGCGCGCGGTCGACGTGGCCGGCGCGCACTGGTTCGAGCAGGCGCGGCGCGATGCCTTCCGGCGCGTGACGGGCACCGATGCGTTGTCGGTGGACGTGGAGCCGCAGCAGCTGCCGGTGGCGCTGGTGAACCGCTATCACGCGGTGAAGCGGGCACGGCTGCTCTAGGGGTACCCCCAACGGGAGGACTGTTCGGCGCCCGGGCGCTGGGCTACGATGGCCGCGCCGCATCGCGGCAACACAACACCACGTTCAACCCCCGAGGAGGGATTCCCGCATGGCCACTGCCAATCCGTACCTGCCGCCGCGCGCGGCCGTCGCCGACGTCGACCGCGAGGCGACCGAGTTCCAGGACATCAACCTGTGGTCGGCCAAGGGCCGCATCGGCCGCGTGCGCTACCTGGCGTACATCGTCGCCAGCTACCTGCTGTTCGTGGTGCTCGCCGGCGTCGCCGGTGCCATCGGCGCGGTGGCGCACTCGACGATGCTGGTCGGTGCCGTGATGATCATCGCGGGCATCGCCTATACGATCTGGGYGATCCTGATGCTGATCCAGCGCACGCACGACATGGGCTGGTCCGGCTGGGCGGCGTTGCTGACGCTCATCCCGTTCGTTGCGCTGATCTGGTTCTTCAAGGCCGGCACGCCGGGCGCGAACGAATATGGCGCGCCGCCGCCGCCGAACACCCGCGCCGTCAAGATCCTGGCGTGGATCTTCCCGGCGATCTTCCTGATCGGCATCCTCGCCGCCATCGCGCTGCCGGCCTACCAGCAGTACACCGTGCGCGCCAAGGCCGCGCAGATGCAGACGCAACCCTGACCCTCGACCGCTGACCCATGGCCAACCGACTCACGCAGATCGCGACCCGCACCGGCGACGACGGCACCACCGGCCTCGGCGACGGCACGCGGGTGCCGAAGGACCACCTGCGCGTGCAGGCCATGGGCGACGTCGACGAGCTGAACTCGACGCTCGGCGTGCTGCTGGCCGAGCCGCTGCCGGGCGATGTGCGCGAGCTGCTGGTCGTGATCCAGCACGAGCTGTTCAACCTGGGGGGCGAGCTGTCGATCCCGGGCTACGAGCTGCTGAAGGGCGATGCGGTGCTGCGCCTGGATGAAGCGCTGGCGCAGCACAACGCCGCGCTGCCGCGCCTGAAGGAGTTCATCCTGCCGGCCGGCACGCGCAGCGCGGCGATCGCGCACGTGGGCCGCACGGTGGCGCGACGTGCCGAGCGTGCGGTGGTGGCGCTGGCGGCGCACGAGACGGTGCGCGCCGAGCCGCGGCAGTACCTGAACCGCCTCAGCGACCTGCTGTTCGTGCTGGCGCGCGTGCTGAACCGTGCCAACCTCGACGGGCTGGGCGGCGACGACGTGTACTGGCGCAGCGAGCGGCTGGCGCGCGATACCGATTGATCAGGGCGCGGCGTAGTAGCCGTTCGCGAACTCGGCCAGCGTGAGCTGCCCGTCGTGGTCGGCATCGAGCTTGTCGAACATCGCCGCGATGGCCGGCAGGCGTTCGGCTTCCTCGCGCGACAGCTTGCCGTCGCCGTTGGTGTCGAACTTGGTGAACACCGCCTCCATCGCGGCCTTGTCCTTGGCCGAGGGTTCGGCCGCCGGCGTGAGGGCGGAGGCCACCAGCGCGACGCCGCCCAGCGTCAGCGCGATCAGGCTGCTGCGGATGCGAAGCGACGTGTTCATGGCGGACCTCGGGGCGAGTGGATCGAACGTGCATTGCACCCCGTCCACCGCCGACCGGCCAGCCTTCTTGCCCGGACTTACCCGCGCAACACCGATGTGACCGCACTTACACCCGCGAACGCATCGGCTTGGCGTCAGCCTCGGCGCGCCTTGACGGCGTGGTGCAGGATGTCCAGGACAGTCAGCGAATCGTCCCAGCCGATGCAGGCGTCGGTGATGCTCTGGCCATAGGCCAGCTTGGCGGGGTCGTCCTTGCCGGCGCTGAACTTCTGCGCCCCGGCCGTCAGGTGGCTTTCGACCATCACGCCGAAGATGCGGCGGCTGCCGCCGGCGAGCTGGCCGGCGATGTCGCGTGCGACGTCGATCTGGCGTTCATGCTGCTTGCTGCTGTTGGCGTGCGAGCAGTCGACCATCAGCGACGGGTTCAGCTTGGCGGCGGCGAGGTCCTTGCAGGCGGCCTCGACGCTGGCGGCGTCGTAGTTGGGCGTCTTGCCGCCGCGCAGGATCACGTGGCAATCGGGGTTGCCGCGCGTCTCGACGATCGCGACCTGGCCGTTCTTGTGCACCGACAGGAAGTGGTGGGCGCGGGCCGCGGCCTGGATCGCGTCGGTGGCGATGCGGATGTTGCCGTCGGTGCCGTTCTTGAAACCGATCGGCGCCGACAGGCCGGAGGCGAGTTCGCGGTGCACCTGGCTTTCGGTGGTGCGGGCGCCGATCGCGCCCCACGAGATCAGGTCGCCGATGTACTGCGGCGAGATCACGTCGAGGAACTCGCTGCCGGCCGGCATGCCCAGCTTGTTGATCTCGGTCAGCAGCTGGCGCGCGATGCGCAGGCCTTCGTCGATGCGGTAGCTTTCGTCGAGGTAGGGGTCGTTGATCAGGCCCTTCCAGCCGACGGTGGTGCGCGGCTTCTCGAAGTACACGCGCATCACGATCTCGAGCGTGCCGGCGTACTTCTCGCGCTGGATGCGCAGCTTGCGGGCGTAGTCGACGGCGGCGGCGGGGTCGTGGATGGAGCACGGGCCCATCACGACGAGCAGGCGGTCGTTGCGGCCGGCGACGATGTTCTTGATGCGCTGGCGGGTGTCGGCGATCAGCGCTTCGGCGGCGGTACCGCGGATCGGGAAGAAGCGCACCAGGTGTTCGGGAGGGGGCAGCGGGGTCACGTCCTGGATCCTTTCGTCGTCGGTCTGGCCTGTCTTGTCGACGGGTGCATACCAACCCTCCGTGGCGCTGGCGGACTGGGCGTTCATGGGCGTGATCTCCTCGGACGTGACGTGAATCGGAAACTCTGGGGCAAAAAAAAACCGCCGGGGAGGACCCCGGCGGTTTGGTGAGTTCTTTGCGTTTGTGTCTTACAGCCTACGCGCTGACCTCTCCTCCGCCGGGCGGTGCGAGAACCAAAAGTAGGCAAAGAAGTAGGACGGAACGAAACGCATGGCCGCGAATGTAGCACGGCCTGATGACGGTCCGTCAAGCCCGTTTTTGCGCACAGGTGTTTCACGGTGCGGGGAAATTGACATCGCTCACGTCGCGCGGGCCAATGGCGGTTTCACCACGAGGAGACAAGATGGACCGAAGAAACCTGCTTTCCACCGGCGCGGCGATGGGCCTGGGCGCTGTGGCCGGCTGTGCGACCGACACGCGGGCCGCGGCGGCGAAGACGGCCTTCGACGTGCCGCAGCCGACGCTGCCGGTGGTGGGCAGCGCTGAGCTGTTCCCGGTGCGGCGCATCTACTGCATCGGGCGCAACTACGCGGCGCATGCGCGCGAGATGGGTTCGGACCCGAACCGCGAGCCGCCGTTCTTCTTCCAGAAGCCGAGCGACGCGGTGCAGTACGTGGCGCCCGGCAGCACGGCCGACCACCCGTACCCGCCGCTGACGAAGAACTACCACTACGAGATCGAGCTGGTGGCGGCGCTGCATCGCGGCGGGCGCAACGTGACGCCGGAGCAGGCGCTGGACCTGGTCTACGGCTACGCGATCGGGTTGGACATGACGCGGCGCGACCTGCAGCGCGCGATGGGCGACGAGAAGAAGCCGTGGGAGATCGGCAAGAGCTTCGACCGCTCGGCGCCGATCGGGCCGATCCACCGCGTGGCGCAGGTGGGGCATTTCACGCAGGGCACGATCACGCTGAAGGTGAACGGCCAGCTGAAGCAGAACGCCGACCTGAAGCAGATGATCTGGAGCGTGGCCGAGCAGATCAGCAAGCTGTCTCAGGCGAACGAGCTGAAGCCCGGGGACATCATCTTCAGCGGCACGCCGGAGAACGTGGGGCCGGTGGTGCCGGGGGATGTGATGCAGGGGGAGATTGCGGGGTTGCCGGTGTTGAGTGTGCGGGTGGTGGCATGAGATTGCGAGAGGGACAGTGAAGCACTCCGCCACGCTCACTGAGAGCTTGGAACGAATTGCAATACAACGCTACTCATGGTGCGACGCCGCAAGCAATGCGATCGGGCAAGCCGCCGAGCCATTGCGAGCGCTGGCGTTCAACCCGAAACTACGTGAGTCAAGCATGAGTGAATCAGTCCATCGCGGCAGCCGCAGGTCACCGTCACCGACCCGGCTCGTAGCGGCGGAGAAATGCAAGGTCGTTCCCGCAGAACCGCCCTCGTCGGAAACATGGCGGCAGCCCCAGCCCCAGCCCCAGGATTTGGCACGTCAAACGCTGGTGAGATCAGGAATTACTTTGTCGCCCAGACGTGGGACAGCGGTCAATTCTGCGGCAGAACCGATGCGTTCTCAAGCCGTCGACGAGGCATTCGCGATAACTCCGGAGCGGCAGCAGGAGTTGGATGCAAAGCTGAAGGCGAAGATCGAGCGCTACATGGAGGAACTCCGGCGCCTGCAAGAAAATCCGGACGCGATACATAAGGAAAGGGTGCTCGAACTCAAGGCGATCGTGAGCGCTCTGACGACAACCAGTCCGTGCCAAACGAGCCCCAGGGTGCCTGCGAGTACGACTCGGGCGCCTGAATCAACAGTGATTTCGAAGAAGACGGGCGGCTCGATTCGGACGCTTGGCCGACCTGTGGAATCATCAGGGTCGCGAAGACAGCACAAAAAAAGGCATACGCTTGTCGGAGAGTTCTTCAGTCCGAAAACTAAGGAAATGCAAGTCAAAGGACTGACTGTCACGCATGAGACCCTCGCCCAGCTGCTTAGAAAGCGAGACGCACTGAAGCAAGAATGGCGCGAGTGTGAACAGGAGGCGATGAAGGTGGCCGACGCGCTGGGTGTGCCTCGGTCAGGCTGCGGCCTGCCACCCGACAAACCGTTGTCCCCCAAACCACGCGTCGCTGACAGGCAGCCTCCGCCGCCGCTTTGACCAGATTCAGGCCGTTCCGCCCACCGTCATCTTGTCGATGCGCAGCGTGGGCTGCCCCACCCCCACCGGCACGCTCTGCCCTTCCTTGCCGCACACGCCGACCCCGGTGTCGAGTTTCATGTCGTTGCCGATCATGCTGACGCGCGTCAGCGCATCGGGCCCGTTGCCGATGATGGTGGCGCCCTTCACCGGGTACTGGATCTTGCCGTTCTCGACCCAGAAGGCCTCGGAGGCCGAGAACACGAACTTGCCGCTGGTGATGTCGACCTGGCCGCCGCCGAAGTTGGTGGCGTACAGACCGCGCTTGAGCCCGGCGATGATCTCTTCCTTGGTCTTGTCGCCGCCCAGCATGTAGGTGTTGGTCATGCGCGGCATCGGCACCGCGGCATAGCTTTCGCGGCGGCCGTTGCCGGTGGGCGCGACGCCCATCAGGCGCGCGTTCATCGAGTCCTGGATGTAGCCCTTCAGGATGCCGTCCTCGATCAGCACGTTGCGCTGCGTGGCATTGCCTTCGTCGTCGACGTTCAGCGAGCCTCGGCGGTCCGGCAGCGTGCCGTCGTCGAGCACGGTGACGCCCTTGGCGGCCACGCGCTGGCCGATGCGCCCACTGAAGGCACTGGAGCCCTTGCGGTTGAAGTCGCCTTCGAGCCCGTGGCCGATGGCCTCGTGCAGCAGCACGCCGGGCCAGCCCGGGCCGAGCACCACGCTCATCTCGCCGGCCTTGGCCGGGCGTGATTCGAGGTTGGTCAGCGCGGCCTTGACGGCGTCGTTGACGTAGCTCTCGATCATGCTGTCGTGGAAATAGCCGAGGCCGAAGCGTCCGCCGCCGCCGCCTGAGCCGACTTCGCGGCGCACTTCGCCCTCGATGGTCTGCTCCGCGATCACGGTGACGGACAGCCGCACCAGCGGGCGCACGTCGGCAGCCATCGTGCCGTCGGCGCGGGCCACCAGCACCACGTCGTATTCGGCGGCGATGCCGGCCATCACCTGCTTGATGCGCGGGTCCTTGGCGCGGGCGAGCTTCTCGACCCGTTCGAGCAACGCGACCTTCTGCGTGCTGTCGAGCGTGGCGATCGGGTCCATCGGGGCGTAGAGCACGCGGCTGCCGGCGATCTGCGGCTTCGTGTTGACCTTGACGCTGCGGCTCTGGCCGGCCGCGGCGATGGTGCGCACGGTGGCGGCGGCATCGAGCAGCGCGGCTTCGGAGATGTCGTCGGAGTAGGCGAAGGCGGTCTTCTCGCCGGCCACCGCTCGCACGCCGACGCCCTGGTCGATGCCGAAGCTGCCGCTCTTCACGATGCCCTCTTCGAGGCTCCAGCCTTCGCTGCGGGTGTACTGGAAGTAGAGGTCGGCGTCGTCGATGCGGTGCGTGGCGATGGCCTGCAGCGCCTTGGCCAGCGTGGCATCGGTCAGGCCGAAGGGGTCGAGCAGCAGGGAGCGGGCGACGGCCAGGCGTTCGATGGTGGGTTCGCGCGAGATCATGGCGGCGGCTCCTGTGGGGTGATGGGGCATTCTAGGAGCGGGGCGAATGGCCGGTCGAGCGAAGGGCTTGCCGGGCAGGGCAGGAGTCAAGGAACCGTGACTGTACGGTTGTTACTCAAAGCAAGGCCGCATTGTCGGTCTGCAACCCGCCACTGGGCATGTTTGCCAGGAGACCTCCGTGATTAAAAAAAAGCCATCGAGAGAAAAGATCGATCTGCGAAACACACCGATCCCACCTGAGCCGACGACAGAAAATAAAGCAAAGGCAC
Source organism: Rhizobacter sp. P2_D12 (assembly GCF_056404395.1). Lineage (NCBI taxonomy): Bacteria > Pseudomonadati > Pseudomonadota > Betaproteobacteria > Burkholderiales > Sphaerotilaceae > Rhizobacter > Rhizobacter sp. P2_D12. The sequence continues at coordinate 8,262 of NZ_JBFUEB010000022.1, forward strand.
TTTCGACGAAAGCGAACAATGAACGAGACAAGGCGCGGTCGAATGTCAAGAAGACGCGTGACGTGCCACATCAAAAACATGGAGGGCACCTAAGAAGAAATGCACGCAAGAGCGAGCCCCTGCGCCTGACGGAAGAAGCGTCAGCCGCTTGGGAGAAGTTGAAGCCGAAACGGAACGAGTTTGCCGAACCGGTTGAAGAATCAAAGGCCACTCGCGATGAGAAGAAAAGGGGGTGTGGCTCCGCTGCATCTTCGCCGCGAAGCCACGACGAACACCTTTCAAACGACTCGCGGACTCGCTCGCCAGAGGATGCCCTCAAAGTATCCAGTCCGAGACTTGCAAGGCAGTCTCCGCCGAAGGGGTCCCTCCGGATGAATATTCCAGAGAAGACCCGGGGTCAGCGGGAATCCTTGCCAGTGATGACTCGTGTGTCACCCAGAAAGGGAGGGCGCATGATGGAGGCTTATCTACAGGATGTGGAGAAGCTCCGTCGGCATAAGGCAAATACGAACGCCCTCAAGAAGGTGTCTCAAACAATCGCGTCGGCCGACGTGCACGAACTACATGCAGCGAGGATTCAATCGAAGGAAGACTACGCCGCTTGTACAAGGCGTATTGCTCAGCTCGAAAGGGAGCTCAAGACGTTGAGGAGTGAGCGGCTGGTCATAGCCGGAACGATTGAGAAGCTCAACATGCTCATCGAGAAGGACCCCGAGGCAATGTTTCCTGCGGATGCTGATTGGGATGTACTTGGGGAGGCGCCTCAGCACTCTGGGCGGCCTTCTCGCGATATCAACCAGCATCGGAGAGTGCAGACAGACAAGACGTGAACTCCTCTGCAGCCTGTGTTTTCACGTTTCAATCGGTCGCTCGCATCGACAACGCTCGTGCATAGAGCGCATTGCGAGCGGTGCCGGTGATGCTTGCAGCCAATGAAACAGCCTGTGTCAACGGCAGTTCGGAGAGCAGGATCTTGAGCGTCGCCTCGGCCTGCGCCGCTGACTCGTCGTGCTGGGCGGGCTGAGCGTGCACGACGAGGACGAATTCACCGCGCTGGCGGTGCTCGTCCTCGTCCATCCACGCCGGCAGCCGCACGGCCGGCAAGGTCACGATGCTCTCGAACTGCTTGGTCAGTTCGCGGCAGAGCGTGACGAGCCGGTCCCCGCACGTATCAGCCAGGCCCTTGACCAACTTCTCGATGCGATGCGGTGCTTCGAACAACACCTGTGCACTCGCGCGTTTCGCAATCGCCTGCAGGGCCTGTGCCCGCTCGCTGCCTTTGGGCGGAATGAACCCGATGAACTCGAATCCCGCACCTTGCGCATCCCCCGCTACACTCAACGCCGCCAACGCACTGCTCACCCCCGGCACCGGCACCGTCCGATACCCCGCCGCCTGCGTCGCAGCGACCAGCACCGCCCCCGGATCGCTCACCGCCGGTGTCCCCGCGTCGCTCACGTACGCCACCCGCTCGCCGCGCGCCAGCCGCGCCAGCACCGCCTGCGCCGCCTCGCGCTCGTTGTGCTCGTGCACCGCCATCAACGGCTTGTCCAGCCCCAGGTGCCGCATCAGCTGCGCGCTGTGCCGCGTGTCCTCGCAGGCCACCGCGTCCACCAGCGACAGCACGTGGATCGCCCGCAGCGTGATGTCCGCCAGGTTGCCGATCGGCGTCGCGACGACGTAGAGCGCCCCGGCGGGGTACTGCTGCGCACCCGCGGCGGCCTCGGCGGCCTTCAACAACAACGATGAGTCCAGGGTCACGATGGGGCAGACAACGAAGGAGGTGGGAGACGACGGCGAGGCACGCGCCCTCGCGCACCTGCTGCGCCACGGCCTCGTGCTGGTGCGGCGCAATTATCGGGTCGCCGCCGGACCGCGCTCGCGCGGGGGTGAAGTCGACCTGATCCTGCGTGACCGCGACGGCACCCTGGTCTTCGTCGAGGTGCGCGCCCGTGCCCGGCTCAGCCATGGCGGCGCCGCGGCGAGCATCGGTGTCACCAAACAACGCCGTGTCATCTTCGCGGCGCAGCATTTCCTGCGTGCCTTCGCCAGCCCGCCGCCCTGCCGCTTCGACGTCGTGGCCATCGAAGGCGAGCGCCTCGACTGGCTGCGCGCAGCCTTCGACTGTGGCTGAGCAGGCGATCACATCGGCGGAACCACCCTGGTGCACGCGTGTCATATCATCCATGCCCATGCTCGAACAACGAATCCAGCAACAATTCTTCGACAGCGCCGACCTGAAGTACGCCGCCGCCGAAATCCTCTCCCGTCCCATCGCCGATGCCGTCAGCGCCGTGGTCGGCTGCATCACCGCCGGCGGCAAGGTGCTCGCCTGCGGCAACGGCGGCTCGGCCAGCGACGCCCAGCACTTCGCCGCCGAGTTCGTCGGTCGCTTCGAGCGCGAACGCCCCGGCCTCGCCGCCCTCGCCCTCACCACCGACACCTCCATCCTCACGGCGATCGGCAACGACTACGACTTCAACGCGATCTTCTCGAAGCAGGTGCAGGCCCTCGGCGCCCCCGGCGACGTGCTGATCGCCATCACCACCAGCGGCAACTCCGCCAACGTGCTGGCCGCCGTCGAGGCGGCCCACGCGAAGGAAATGACCGTCATCGCGCTCACCGGGCGCGGCGGCGGCAAGATGCTGGCCGAACTCACCGAGACCGACGTCCACATCTGCGTGCCGCACGAACGCACCGCACGCATCCAGGAGGTCCACATCCTCGCGCTGCATTGCCTGTGCGATGCGGTCGACCTGCAACTGCTCGGCGAACAGGAAAACACATGATGTCTCTGCGCTCCCGCTCCCTCACCACCCGCCTCTCGATGCTGCTGGCCGCCCTGGTGGCCGCCTCGGCCCTGTCGGGCTGCGCCGTGCTGTTCCTCGGCGGCGCCGCGGTCGGCGGCGCGCTCGTCGCCACCGACCGCCGCACCTCCGGCGCCCAGCTCGAAGACCAGGCGATCGAGCTGAAGGCCGCCGGCCGCCTGCGCGACGCCATCGACCCGCAGCGCTCCAAGGTCGGCGTCGTCAGCTACAACCGCATGGTGCTGCTGACCGGCGAGGTGCAGAGCGATGCCGAGAAGGCGAATGCCGAACAGGCCGTGGCCAAGCTCGAGAACGTCCGCAGCATCGTCAACGAGATCGGCGTGGTCGGCTCCGCCACCTTCAGCCGCAGCCCGAGCGGCGACGCGCTGGTCACCAGCAAGGTCAAGGCGACGCTGATCGACGCCCGCGACCTGCAGGCCAACGCCTTCAAGGTCACGACCGAGCGCGGCACCGTCTACCTGATGGGCATCGTCACCGAGCGCGAGGCCGACCGCGCGACCGAACTCACGCGCAGCATCAGCGGCGTGCAGAAGGTGGTGCGGGTGTTCGAGATCGTCACCGAGGCCGAACTGGCCAACCTGCGACCGGTGCCCAACGCATCGGCCGCCTCGGCACCCGCCAGGCCTTGACGGACCCGATCGGCCTCCGGGTGGGGCCTACTTCAGCCGCGTGATCAGGCTGGAGGTATCCCAGCGCTTGCCGCCACCGGCCTGCACGTCGGCATAGAACTGGTCGACCAGCGCCGTCACCGGCAGCCGCGCGCCGTTGCGCTTGGCCTCGTCGAGCACCAGGCCCAGGTCCTTGCGCATCCAGTCGACCGCGAAGCCGAAGTCGAACTTGCCGGCGATCATCGTCGGCCCGCGGTTGTCCATCTGCCAGCTCTGCGCGGCGCCCTTGCCGATCACGCCGAGCACGGCCGTCATGTCCAGCCCGGCCTTCTGCCCGAAGGCGATCGCCTCGGCCAGGCCTTGCACCAGGCCGGCGATGCAGATCTGGTTGACCATCTTGGCCAGCTGGCCGGCGCCACTCTCGCCGAGCAGCGTCATCGCCTTCGCGAAGGCCATCGCCACCGGCTGGGCCTTGCCGAACGCAGCCGCATCGCCGCCGCACATCACCGTCAGCGCGCCGTTGATGGCGCCCAGGTTGCCGCCCGAGACCGGCGCGTCGATGAACTGCAGGCCCAGCGGCTGCGCCGCGGCGCTCAGTTCGCGCGCCACCTCGGCCGATGCGGTGGTGTGGTCGACGAAGATCGCGCCGCGCTTCATGCCGGCGAACGCACCGTCGGCGCCGGTGGTCACCGAGCGCAGGTCGTCGTCGTTGCCGACGCAGGCGAACACGATGTCGGCGCCGGCCGCGGCGGCCTTCGGCGTCGGCGCACTGCTGCCGCCGTACTCCTTGGTCCACTGCGCCGCCTTGGCCGCCGTGCGGTTGTAGACCGTCACGCGGTGTCCCGCGCGCGCCAGGTGCCCGGCCATCGGATACCCCATCACGCCCAGCCCCAGGAAGGCCACGGTCTGCGGCGCGATGGCCTCGTACGTCTTGGTGCTCATGCGGATGGCTGCTGCTTCAAACAATCGTCAGGTGCTCGGTGCCGGCGGCGAGGTCCGAGCTGCGCGCCCGGGTGCTGTTCAGCTTGATCTGCAGCCGCAGGTCGTTCACCGAATCGGCGTTGCGCAGCGCGTCTTCGTAAGTCACCAGGTGGTTCTCATACAGGTCGAACAGGCTCTGGTCGAAGGTCTGCATGCCCAGCTCGCGCGACTTCTTCATGATCTCCTTGATCTCGGCCACCTCGCCCTTGAAGATCAGCTCAGAGATCAGCGGCGTGTTCAGCATGATCTCGACCGCCGCGATCCGCCCGCGCCCTTCCTGGCGCGGCAGCAGGCGCTGYGACACCAGCGATTTCAGGTTCAGCGACAAGTCCATCAGCAGCTGCGCGCGCCGCTCTTCGGGGAAGAAGTTGATGATCCGGTCGAGCGCCTGGTTGGCGCTGTTCGCGTGCAGCGTCGCCATGCACAGGTGGCCGGTCTCGGCGAAGGCCACCGCGTGCTCCATGGTCTCGCGGTCGCGGATTTCGCCCATCAGGATCACGTCGGGCGCCTGGCGCAGCGTGTTCTTCAGCGCCTGGCCCCAGCCCTCGGTGTCGATGCCCACTTCCCGCTGCGTGACGATGCAGTTCTTGTGCGGGTGCACGAACTCCACCGGGTCTTCGATGGTGATGATGTGGCCGTACGAGTTCTCGTTGCGGAAGTCGACCATCGCCGCCAGCGAGGTGCTCTTGCCCGAGCCGGTGGCGCCGACGAAGATCACCAGCCCGCGCTTGGTCATCGTGACGTCCTTCAGCACCTGCGGCAGGTTCAGGCTGTCGATGGTCGGCAGCGTCTGCGGAATCGTCCGCAGCACCAGCCCGACATGTCCCTGCTGCACGAAGGCATTGACCCGGAAGCGGCCGATGCCCTGCGGCGAGATCGCGAAATTGCACTCCTTGGTGCGCTCGAACTCGGCGGCCTGCTTGTCGTTCATCACCGAGCGTGTCAGCGCCAGCGTGTGCTGGCCCGTCAGCGGCTGCGGCGACACCTTGGTCACCTTGCCGTCGACCTTGATGGCCGGCGGGAAGTCCGCGGTGAGGAACAAGTCGGACCCGTTGCGCGACACCATCAGGCGCAGCAGGTCGTTGACGAATTTCGATGCCTGGTCTCTTTCCATGATGCTTCCTCGGGGCGGTCGGCCGTTCAAGTGCTGGACAACAAGGCACTCAGCCGGGCGCTGACCTGCCGCAAACGCAAAGACAAACGCCGCGACAGCGAGGCCAGCAAGGCCAGGCCGAGCCGCGGCTCGAACATGATCATCTCATCCAATCGCTGTGCATCCACCACCGCCAGGGTACACGGCGTCAGCGTGGTGCAGGCGGAGAAGCGGGCGCCCGCGTCCAGCAGCGACATCTCGCCCAGCATGTCGCCCGCGCGGGCCTCGGCCAGCCGGGCGCGGCCGCCCCAGGGTTGCACGCGGTCGACCGCCAGCGTGCCGTCCAGCACGATCAGCATGTAGTCGCCCTGCTCGTCTTGGCCGATCACTTCCTTGTTGGCCGCCACCTGCACGAAATGCAGGTATTGGCTCATGCGCAGCAGCTCGTCGGGGCTCAGCGCCGCCACGTAGCGGTCGGCACCCCACAGCTTGGCGAACAGCGGCTCGGCCTGCTTGCGCTCCACCGTCGTCGCGCCCACGGTGACGGCCCGCGCCGCCCAGGTGGCCAGCGGCTGCGGATCGTCGCCGCGGTCGAGGAACTGGGTGGAGAAGAAACCCGAATCGGTGACGCTCGCGTCCTCGGCGGCGACCGGCGGGGTCGCATCGCCGCCGCGCTTCAGGCGATCAAAGAGCTTCTTCAAGCGACGCTTTCGCGGGGCCGGATCAGCCGGGGAAGTTCTCGGGGAACTTCGCCTTGGCGCGCGCTTCGGCGGGCGAAACGATGTTGCGGCGCACCAGGTCGGACAGGTTCTGGTCCAGCGTCTGCATGCCGACGGTGTTGCCGGTCTGGATCGACGAATACATCTGCGCGATCTTGTTCTCGCGGATCAGGTTGCGGATGGCGGCGGTGCCCAGCATGATCTCGTGCGCCGCGACGCGGCCGCTGCCGTCCTTCAGCTTGCACAGCGTCTGCGAGATCACGCCGATCAGCGATTCGGACAGCATCGAACGCACCATTTCCTTCTCGGCGGCCGGGAACACGTCGACCACGCGGTCGATGGTCTTGGCGGCCGAGCTGGTGTGCAGCGTGCCGAAGACCAGGTGGCCGGTTTCGGCGGCGGTCAGCGCCAGGCGGATGGTTTCCAGGTCGCGCATTTCGCCCACCAGGATGCAGTCCGGGTCTTCGCGCAGCGCCGAGCGCAGCGCATTCGCGAAGCTCAGCGTGTGCGGGCCGACCTCGCGCTGGTTGACCAGGCACTTCTTCGACTCGTGCACGAACTCGATCGGGTCTTCGACCGTCAGCACGTGGCCGTACTCGTTTTCGTTCAGGTGGTTCACCATCGCCGCCAGCGTGGTGGACTTGCCCGAGCCGGTCGGGCCGGTGACGAGCACCAGGCCGCGCGGCTTCAGCGCGAGTTCGGCGAACACCTTGGGCGTGTTCAGCTGCTCCAGCGTCAGGATCTTCGACGGAATGGTCCGGAACACCGCGCCCGCGCCGCGGTTCTGGTTGAAGGCGTTGACGCGAAAGCGCGCCAGGCCCTGGATCTCGAACGAGAAGTCGCACTCCAGCGTCTCTTCGTAGTTCTTGCGCTGCGAGTCGTTCATGATGTCGTACACCATGTCGTGTACCTGCTTGTGCTCGAGCGGGTCGACATTGATGCGGCGCACATCGCCGTGCACGCGGATCATCGGCGGCAGGCCGGCCGACAGGTGAAGGTCGGAGGCCTTGTTCTTGACCGAGAACGCAAGCAGTTGGGTGATGTCCATGGGGTGCTGGTAAGGAGTTGTGAGTGGCCGCTTGTCGGCAGTTCGCGGCGCGGCCTGTCCCTTGGGGTTCCCGGCTGTCCGTTGGGATAGGCTCCGGGAATTATGGCGATGATTGCTGCGAACATACAACAAGTGCACCAGCGCATCGCGCGGGCCTGTGCGAGCGCACAACGGCCCGTGCAAAGCGTCACGCTGCTGAGTGTTACCAAAACTTTCGGGCCGGAGGCGGTGCGCGAGGCTTTCGCGGCCGGCGAACGGCGCTTCGGCGAGAACTACGTGCAAGAGGGCGTCGACAAGATCGCCGCGCTGGCAGACCTGCGCGCGCAGGTCGAGTGGCACCTGATCGGGCCGCTGCAGAGCAACAAGACGCGCATCGTCGCCGAGGAGTTCGACTGGGTGCACTCGGTCGACCGGCTGAAGATCGCGCAGCGGCTGTCGGAGCAGCGGCCGGCCCACCTGGCGCCGTTGCAGCTGTGCCTGCAGGTCAACATCAGCGGCGAGGCGAGCAAGAGCGGGTTGGCGCCGGACGAGGTGGCGGCGGTTGCCGGGGCGGTGACCCGACTGCCGCGGGTCAGGCTGCGCGGGCTGATGGCGATCCCGGAGCCGGCGGGCGACTTCGAGGCGCAACGGGCGCCGCACCGGGCGTTGCGGCAGCTGCTGGACGCCTTGAACGCCGGGGGCCTGGCGCTCGACACGCTGTCGATGGGCATGTCTGCCGACCTGGATGCGGCGATCGCCGAAGGCTCGACGATGGTGCGCGTCGGCAGCGCGATCTTCGGCGCCCGGTAGCACGGATGCCAATCCGGGTTGTCCGCCGTCAGATCGGCAAGGCCGTCGTGTTCTTCACCTCTTCCATCACTGCGTACGTGTGCGTCTCCCGCACCCCCGGCAGGCTCCAGATCACCGAGCCGATCAGCTCGCGGTACGAGCCCATGTCCGCCACCCGCGTCTTGATCAGGTAGTCGAAGCCGCCCGCCACCAGGTGGCATTCCAGGATCTCCGGGCGCACCTGCACCGCCGCCTTGAAGGCCTTCATCACGTCCGGCGTGGTCCGGTCGAGCACCACCTCGATGAAGACCATCATTCCCGCGCCGAGCTTGTCGGGGTTCAATCGCGCTTCGTAGCCGAGGATGAAGCCGTCGCGCGTCAGCCGCTTCACGCGCTCGAGCACCGCCGTCGGCGACAAGTGCACCGTCTCGGCGAGCTTCAGGTTCGAGATGCGCCCGTCCTGCTGCAGCGCGCCCAGGATGCGGGCGTCGATCTTGTCCAGCGTGGCGGGCAGGCTGTGGTTGCTTTTCATGGTGAATGAATTGGAGAACCGGCTTTTTGTTGGCGATTAATTCATGTAACTGGCAGATACGCTAGTAGAACTAACACCAATGGTGACACCGCATGATGTTTCTGCCGCCGGCCTCGGCCCGCCTGCCCTACCCGTACCGCCCTGAACTGGAGCTGTTAGCAAGCCTGACGCCACCCCTCGCGCAGGCGCTGGATTGGCCGGCCGTGGTGCAGGCGGCGCGTCCCTGGGTGCAGGCGGTGCGCGACAAGCCGGCGCCGTTCTGGGCGATGGAATCGCTGCTGCGCGAGTACCCGATCTCCAGCGCCGAGGGCCTGGCGCTGATGCGGCTGGCCGAGGCGCTGTTGCGCGTGCCCGACGCCGAGACCGCGATCGCGCTGACCGCCGACCAGCTCGGCAAGGCCGAGTTCGACGCCTCGTCGGGTGGGCCGCACAAGATGCTGGCCAGCCTGTCGGCCAGCGCGATCTCGCTGTCCAAGAAATTCCTGCCCGACGCCGATGCCGAGGCCGGCCTGTTCAAGCGGCTGGGCGCGCAGACCGTGGTGGCCGCCACCGTGCGGGCGATCCAGTTGCTCGGCCGGCAGTTCGTGCTGGGCCGCGACATCGGCGAGGCGATGGACGAGGCCGCGTCGGCGCGCAAGCAACTGGCCGGCCTGCGCTTCAGCTACGACATGCTGGGCGAAGGCGCGCGCACCGAGGCCGATGCGCGCCGCTACCTGGCGTCTTACGCCCGGGCCATCGAGGCGATCGCCGGCGGCCGGGTGGCGGCCGGCCCCGAGTCGGCCGACGGCATCTCGATCAAGCTGAGCGCACTGTTCTCGCGCTATGAAGACGCGCAGCGCGAGCGCGTCGGTGCCGAGCTGCTGCCGCGGGTGTGGCAACTGATCGAGCTGGCCGCGCCGGCCAACATCAACCTGACGATCGACGCCGAAGAAAGCGACCGGCTGGAGCTGTCGCTCGACGTGCTGGACGCGCTGGCCGCCCGCATCGCCGGCGCGTACCCGCAATGGCGCGGCTTCGGCCTCGCGGTGCAGGCCTACCAGACGCGCGCGCCGCAGGTGGTCGACGAGGTCGCGCGCATCGCCCGCCGGCACGGGCTGAAGTTCATGGTGCGGCTGGTCAAGGGCGCCTACTGGGATGGCGAGATCAAGCGTGCGCAGGAGCTGGGCCTCGCCGGCTACCCGGTGTTCACCCACAAGCACCACACCGACATCTCGTACCTGGCCTGCGCGCGCGCGCTGATCGGCCATGCCGAGGTCATCTACCCGCAGTTCGCGACGCACAACGCCGGCACCATCGCGGCCATCGTGCAGATGGCGCGGCGTGCCGGCGCGGCGTTCGAGATGCAGCGCCTGCACGGCATGGGCGAGGGCGTCTACCGCGAGGTGATGCGCGACGCCGCCATCCCGGTGCGCGTCTACGCGCCGGTCGGCGAACACCGCGACCTGCTGGCCTACCTGGTGCGACGCCTGCTGGAGAACGGCGCCAACTCGTCCTTCGTGCACCAGCTGTCCGACGACGACGTGCCGGTCGACACGCTGCTGGCCTCGCCGCTCGTGCCGGCCGCGGCCCCCGGCCAGCCGATGCCGCGGGCGCTGTACGGCGAAGGCAGCCGCATCAACTCGCGCGGCGTCGACCTGGCCTGCCTGGCCGAGCGGGCGCCGCTGGACGCGGCCGTCGCGGCCACCACGGTCGAGTCGGTGCGCGAGGCCACGGTGGCCGACGTGGGCGAGGCGATGGCGCGCCTGCAGGCCGGCTTCAACCGCTGGAACGCGACGCCGCTGGCCGAGCGTGCCGCGATCCTGCGCCGGGCCGGCGATGCACTGGAGGCGCGGCTGCCCGAGTTCTGCGGCCTGCTGGTGAAGGAAGCCCACAAGACGCTCGGCGACTGCGTGGCCGAGGTGCGCGAGGCGGTCGACTTCTGCCGCTACTACGCCGACCAGGCCGAGCTGCGCCTGGCGACACAGACCCTGCCCGGCCCGACCGGCGAGCACAACGAGCTGCAGCTGCACGGCCGCGGCGTCTTCGTCTGCATCAGCCCGTGGAACTTCCCGCTCGCGATCTTCGCCGGCCAGGTGGTCGCGGCACTGGTGGCGGGCAACGCGGTGGCGGCCAAGCCGGCCGAGCAGACGCCGGCGGTCGCGCAGCGCATGGTGGCCTTGCTGCACGAGGCCGGCGTGCCGCGCGATGCGCTCGCGATGCTGCACGGCCCGGGCGAGACCGTCGGCGCCGCGCTGGTGGCCGATGCGCGCAGCGCCGGCGTCTGCTTCACCGGCTCGACCGCGGTCGCGAAGATCATCAACCGCACGCTGGCCGCCAAGGATGGACCCATCGTGCCGCTGATCGCCGAGACCGGCGGCATCAACGCGATGCTGGTCGACAGCACCGCGCTGCCCGAGCAGGTGGTCGACGCGGTGGTGCAGAGCGCGTTCCGCTCCGCCGGCCAGCGCTGCTCGGCGCTGCGCCTGCTGTGCGTGCACGAGAGCGTGGCCGACGGCGTGATCGAGATGATCCGCGGCGCACTCGCCGAGCTGCGCGTCGACGACCCGGCGCTGCTGGCCACCGACGTCGGCCCGGTGATCGACGACGAGGCCTTCGCCGGCATCCGCGGCCACGTCGAGCGGTTGCGCGGCAGCGCCACGCTGATCGGCGAGGCGCCGCTCGCGGCCGCCTTCCCCCGACTGGTGGCGCCGGTGGCCTTCGAGCTGCCGCGCGTGGCCGACGTGCAGCAGGAGATCTTCGGCCCGGTGCTGCACGTGGTGCGCTGGGGCGGCGATCCGGGCGACGTGATCGCGCAGGTCAATGCGCTCGGCTTCGGCCTGACGCTGGGCATCCAGACGCGCATCGACAGCCGTGCGCTGCGCCTGGCGTATGCGGCGCGCATCGGCAACGTCTACGTCAACCGCAACATGATCGGCGCGGTGGTGGGCGTGCAGCCCTTCGGCGGTGAAGGCCTCAGCGGCACCGGGCCCAAGGCCGGTGGCCCGCACTACCTGTACCGCTTCTGCGCCGAACAGACGCTGACCATCAACACGGCGGCCGCCGGCGGCAATGCCGCGCTGCTGGCCGGCGTTGTCAATGGTTGACAAACCTCGGGTCAAGCGTCCGGGTGCGGTCGTCGAAATCAGGGAGACCAGCCCATGAGGTGTCCCGATGAAGTCGATCAAGTCCGTCCTGTTGTGCCTGTTGGCCGTGTGCCTGTGCGCGATGGGGGCGCTGGCGGCGTCCGCGTGGTGGAGCGGGCAGCAGATGCAGCAGCAGGCGCGCAAGGTGTTCGTCGCGAAGGACGTGACGGCCGACATCCTGCCGCCGCCGATGTACCTGATCGAGGCGCGGCTGACGCTGTCGCGCGCGCTGGAAGGCACGCTGGCACCGCCCGACGCGATGCGCGCCTTCGACAAGCTGGCGGCCGAGTACCGGGACCGCGTCGGCTACTGGACCGCGCACCCGCCGTTCGGGCTGGAGCGCGAACTGCTGGGCGAGCAGCATGCGACGGCGCAGCGCTTCTTCGAGGCCGGCCGCACGAAGGTGCTGCAGCCGCTGGTTGACGGGCAGGCCGACGCGGCGCGCGAGGCGCTGGCCGCGGTGCACTTGATCTACGAAGCCCATCGGCGCGCGGTCGACGTCACGGTGCAGCGTTCGGCCGCCGTCGCCGAGGAGAACATCGCGGCGTTCGACACGGTCGAGGCCGCCGGCCTGCACGGCAACCTCGCGGTGCTGGCCGGCTCGGTGCTCGCCGGCACCGGGCTCTTCCTGCTGGTGTGGCGCCGGCTGCAGCGCGATGTCGCGCGGCCGCTGCAACAGGCCTGCGAGGCGGCCGGGCGAATCGCCACCGGCGACCTCGCCGGCCGCATCGTGGTGCAGGGGCGCGACGAGGCGGTGCAGGTGCTGCAGGCGCTGGACGCGATGCAGCAGGGGCTGCGCCGCGTGGTCGACGAGGTGCGCGACGGCGTCGACGGCATCGCCATCGCCAGCGCGCAGATCGCGCAGGGCAATGCTGACCTGTCGGAGCGCACCGAGCAGCAGGCCGGCAGCCTGCAGCAGACGGCGTCGGCGATGCACGAGATCGACGCCCACGTGCGCAGCAGCGCCGACCACGCGCAGCAGGCCGACCGGGCCGCCGCGCTGACGGTGTCGGCCGCCGGCCGCGGCGGCGAGGTGGTCGCGCAGGTGGTGCAGACCATGGACGGCATCGCCGATGCCAGCCAGCGCATCGCCGCCATCGTCGGCGTCATCGACGGCATCGCATTCCAGACCAACATCCTGGCGCTGAACGCCGCCGTCGAGGCCGCGCGTTCGGGCGAGCACGGCCGCGGCTTCTCGGTGGTGGCCGGCGAGGTGCGCGCTCTCGCCCACCGCAGTGCCGAGGCGGCGCGCGAGATCAAGGGCCTGATCGCGGCGAGCAGCGAGCGCATCGATGCCGGCAGCCGCCTGGCGCGCGAGGCCGGCACGACGATGGCCGACATCGTGGCCCAGGTGGGCGGCGTCACCGCGCTGATCGGCCGGATCAGCGGTGCGGCGCACCAGCAGGCGCAGGGCATCGGCGAGGTCAACGTGGCGGTCGACCGCATCGACGGCATGACGCAGCAGAACGCGGCCCTGGTCGAGGAATCGGCGGCGGCGGCCGAAAGCCTGAAGCTGCAGGCACAGCACCTGGCCGGGGCGGTCGCGGTGTTCCGCCTCGCCGCCTGAGGACTCAGGCCTGCGACGGGTCGGCCTGGGCCGACGGCATGGCGACCGCGCCGAGCGCGCCGCCCCACAGGTGGTACAGCGCCTGCAGGCCGGCGAACTTGGCGAGCTGCGTGTACAGCGCGGCGTTCTGCTTCGAATGGCCGTGATTCACGAGAGCCTCCGGCATGCCGACCAGCATCGAGAACAAGGCGCCGAAGCCGGGGGTCAGGATGGCGTGCGAAGTCCAGCCGAGCTTGCTGGCCAGCACGTCCTGCAGGGCCTGCGGCAGCGTCGTGGCCACGTTCTTGGCATACAGCGGGACATTGGTCAGCGCGCTGGCGATCTGCTGGTGGGCCGGCTTGTTCAGGTGATCCAGGCACTCGGCCAGGTCGGAGCGCGCCAGGAAGTGCTGGAAGCCGGCGCGCCCGTCGCCGATCTCCAGGCTGTTGCGGATCGCGCGCATGCCGCCGCCGCCCAGCGTCGAGCCGCCCACCACGTCGAGCATGTTGTCGCCCAGGATGCGCTGGTCGGGCGTGCCGTGGGTGCCGGCCGCCGCGGCGTTGATCACGCGAGCGGTGTTGCGCAGCCCGCCGTAGCTGGCGCCGGCGGCGATGGTCAGGTCCGTGGCGAAGCTTTTCTTGCTGTGCGGGTTGGCGCCCTGCAGCGGTGCCGGCAGCTTGTCTTCCGGCGGGCGGGTGAAGTAGGCGTTCTCGAAAGTCTTGGCCGCGGCGGCGCCCGAGCCGGCGTCCAGGATCGACAGCATCAGGCCCAGCGCCGCGCCCGTGGCCAGCCCGGACCACGCGGCCGGCGTGTCCTTGCCGAGCGCGGCCAGCATGCCTTCGAGCACCTGGTCGCCGACCTTGAAGTCGACGATGGCTGAGCCGACGTTGAAGCCGTTCGCGCTGGCCATGCCGTGCAGCACGGCCGTGCCCTGGTCGCGCCATTGCACGCTGGCCAGCAGGTCGACGAACTGCTCGCGCGTCGTGATGTGGTGGTCGCGCAGCACCTGCGCCTGGGTCTGCGCCAGCGCCTTCAGCTGGGCGACGTCGGCGCCGTTCTCGGTGGTGCGCATCGAGTTCAGCATGTGCGCGACGCAGCCCTCGATGTCGGGCGGCAACCGGGCGGTCAGCTTGCCCTTGTTGATCTTGCTGAAGAAGAACGGATTGACGGCGCGGAAGCTTGGCTTCCCGGCCAGCGGCCCCTCCAGCGGACCCGGCTGGGCGTGATCGCTCTCCGACGAGGCCGTGGACAGGTGGTCGTCGGGGACGTTCGGGGTCAGGTCCTGCGGTGCGTGGTGCTGCGGCGCGTTGAACAGCGGCGGGGTTTGCGACAGATCGTTCATCGGCATGACCCCCGGCGAGGTCTCGCCATGCTGGGAGCGGATCGACGGTGCGTTGCTGCGAGGCCGCGAGCTGGAGGAGGACGAACTCGTGCTGCTGCGACGGACCGGCGGGAAGCTCGGGTTCTCGGACAGCAGCGCGGGCGTCGGCGTGGATGTCGTCGGGGTGGGCGGTCGGACGGTTTCGTTCCGCACGCTCTGGGCGCTGCTGGGCCGGTTGGGGGTCGTCGCTGTGACGGCGGGCATGGAAATCCTCCTGAATCGTTGGGCGGTCGTCGGATGTGACCGTGGCATGTCAGGCTGAAGTCAAGCGCCGGCCGGCATGGATGGCAGCGCGAAGGCTTGGCCGCGCTGCCGAATCCATGCGCCCTCAAGTCGCATGCTGGTAACGGTCTTCCTGCGTGCGCCCCGCATAGCCGTAGGCGGCGGCGCGCAGGTCGGCGACGTGCACGTAGGAGTGCTCCGCCACGCCGCCCAGCAGCTCGCCCATCGCCTGGTGGACGGCCTCCAGGTAGGCGGCCTTCTCGCGCTTGGTGTTGGTCTCGTCGGTGATGCTGACCATCCAGTGGTAGCTGCGCGGGCCGCCGGCCGCCAGCGCCTTGCCGCCGATGAACCAGTGCGCAGGCGCGATGAAGTCGACCACGACGGCCGTCAGCGACGGGTCCTTGCCGAGCAGCCGGGCGGTCAGCTCGGTGGCGCTGCGCGCGACGTTCGAGGCGAGGGCGGCATCGGCGTCGCCGGAGATCTGGATGTGCAGGTAGGGCATGGTGGATTCCTCGGTGGTTGGTTGACAAGTCCACTGTAGGCACGCAGCATCCATCTGTGAAACAGTTTGATCCGATTCCATTGACCGAAAACTCTGATGAATGACATCGACCCGCTGTGGCTGCGCAGCTTCATCGCGATCGTGCAGGCCGGCTCGGTGACGCGTGCCGCCGGCCGCGTCAACCGCACGCAGTCGGCCGTCAGCACCCACCTGCAGCAGCTGGAGGCGAGCGTCGGCGCGCGGCTGGTGCAGCGCAGCACGCGGGCGCTGATGCTGACGGCCGAGGGCGAGCGCTTCCTGCCGCATGCGCGCCGCCTGCTCGAGCTGCAGGACGAGGCGCGCGCCGCGGTGCAGCCGGCGGTGCAGGCGGCGGTGTGGCGCATCGGGCTGAGCGAATACTTCCTGCCGGCGCGCCTGGCCGAGCTGCTGGCGCTGCTGCGCGACGCCCAGCCGCAGGCGCGCTTCGAGCTGCTGTGGGCCAGTTCCGCTGCACTGCAGCAACTGTGGGCCGACGACGCGATGGACCTGGCGGTGGTCACCAGCGACAAGGCGCTGCCGGGCGCGCGGCTGCTGCGCCGCGAGCCGCTGTCGTGGGTGGCGGCGCCCGGCTGGCAGCCGCCGGCGAATGCGCCGGCGCCGCTGGTGCTGCTGGGCCCCGACTGCCCGGTGCGCGCGATGGCGCTGGCTTCGCTCGCGCGGTCGGCGCGGCCGCACCACCTGCAGCTCAGCTGCACCGGCAGCCATGGCGCGGTGGCGGCGATGCGCGCCGGCTGGGGCATCGGCTGCCTGAACCAGTCGGCCATCCCGGCCGACCTGGACGTGCTGACCCGGCGCGACCCGCGCGGCTGGCCGTCGCCGGGGCGCTTGTCGTTCCACGTGCTCGCGCGGCCTGCGTTACAGGACACCGAACGCTTGCTGCGGCGCTGGGCGGCCTAAACTCGCCGCATGAGCACCATTGCATTCATCGGCGGCGGCAACATGGCCAGCGCCGTCATCGGCGGCCTGCTGAAAAGCGGGCGCGCACCGGCCGACATCCTGGTCCTCGAGCCGAACGCCGAGCAGCGCTCGCGACTGCAGCGCGACCTGGGCGTGATCACGCTCGAAGCCCCCGGCTCGGTGATGCAGCGCGCCGCGATCGTCGCCTGGGCGATCAAGCCGCAGAACTTCAAGGAAGCGGCCGCGGCCTGCGCGCCGCACGTCGCGGCGGCGCTGCAGTTCAGCGTGATGGCCGGCATCCGCAGCGGCGACATGGCGCGCGCGCTGGGCACCGAACGGGTCGTGCGCTCGATGCCGAACACGCCGGCGCTGATCGGCGAAGGCATTGCCGGCCTGTTTGCGCGGCCCGCGGTCACCGCCGCCGAATGCCAGCAGGTCGAACAGCTGCTCGCCCCCACCGGCCGCACGCTGTGGGTCGAACGCGAGGAAGACCTGGACACGGTGACCGCGCTGTCCGGCTCCGGCCCGGCCTATGTCTTCTATTTCGTCGAGGCGATGATGAAGGCGGCGCAAGACCTGGGCCTGAGCGCCGCGCAGGGCCGCGAGCTCGCACTGGCCACCTTCTCCGGCGCCGCGGCGCTGGCGCTGCAATCGGCCGAGCCGCCGTCGCTGCTGCGCGAGCGCGTCACGTCCAAGGGCGGTACCACGCATGCCGGGCTGACCTCGCTGGAACGCAGCGGCGTGCACGATGCGATCGTCTCGGCGGTGAAGGCCGCGCACCGCCGCGCGCGCGAACTGGGCGATGAGTTCGGCTGAGGAAATCGGCTGGATGCAGGTGGGATATGTGATGCCGGAAAGACATCATGCAAAGGAGGCATGAGCTTCGGTGAGAAATTCAGTCGTGGCGGGCCTACAGTCGCGCTCCATGCCGGCGGCGTGGGCCACGAGTTCGCGCGACGCCCGGGCATGAGACCTTCCCCACGGAGAACCGCATGAGCAACCTGTCCTATGTCACCCAGAGTGCTGACAGCCCCTGGCAAACCTACCTGTCCCAAGTCGACCGCGTGCTGCCGTACCTCGGCTCGCTGGCGAAGTGGGGCGAGACGCTGAAGCGCCCGAAGCGCGCGCTGATCGTCGACGTGCCGATCGAACTCGACAACGGCACGGTGCGGCACTTCGAGGGCTACCGCGTGCAGCACAACCTGTCGCGCGGGCCGGGCAAGGGCGGCGTGCGCTACCACCCCGATGTCACGCTCGAAGAGGTGATGGCGCTGAGCGCGTGGATGACGATCAAGTGCGCCGGCGTCGGCCTGCCGTACGGCGGCGCCAAGGGCGGCATCCGGGTCGACCCGAAGCTGCTGTCGCACAAGGAGCTCGAGCGCATGACGCGCCGCTACACCAGCGAGATCGGCATCATCATCGGCCCGCAGCGCGACATCCCGGCGCCCGACGTGAACACCAACGGCCAGATCATGGCCTGGATGATGGACACGTACTCGATGAACACCGGCTCCACCGCCACCGGCGTCGTGACCGGCAAGCCGATCCACCTGGGCGGCTCGCTGGGCCGCGTGAAGGCCACCGGCCGCGGCGTGTTCGTGACCGGGCGCGAGGCAGCACGCCGCATCGGCATGAACCTGGACGGCGCACGCATCGCGGTGCAGGGCATGGGCAACGTCGGCAGCTCGGCCGCCGAGCTGTTCGTGCAGGCCGGGGCCAAGCTGGTGGCGGTGCAGGACCACACCGGCACCCTCGTCAACCCGAACGGCTTCGACATGGCCGACACGATGGCGGTGTTGAAGCGCGATGGCGGCATCGCCAACTACAAGGACGCCGAGCGCGTCGACAACGAGGCCTTCTGGGACGTCGACTGCGACATCCTGATCCCGGCCGCCCTCGAAGGGCAGATCACCGCGGCGCGTGCCAACCGGTTGAAGGCCAAGCTGGTGCTCGAAGGGGCGAACGGCCCGACGCTGCCGGATGCTGACGACGTGATGCACGACCGCGGCATCCTGGTCGTGCCCGACGTGATCTGCAACGCCGGCGGCGTGACGGTCAGCTACTTCGAGTGGGTGCAGGACTTCAGCAGCTTCTTCTGGAGCGAGGACGAGATCAACGTGCGGCTCGACAAGATCATGGTCGACGCGCTGCGCCACATCTGGGACACGTCGGAGAAGCACAAGATCACGCTGCGCACGGCGACCTTTGCGGTGGCTTGTGAACGCATCCTGATCGCGCGCGAAGAGCGCGGCTTGTATCCCTGATCGTGGCTACAGCCACTGGTTGAGCACCACGCCGGCGAAGACCGCGAAGCCCAGCCAGTGGTTGAGCCGAAATGCGCGGAAGCAGCCGTCGCGGCTGCGCGTGCGGATCAGCGTCCAGTGCCAGCCGGCGATGCCGGCGGCCACCGCCAGGCCGGCGTAGAACGGCCAGCGCAGCCCCTGCTGCACACCCAGCGCGGCCCAGGTCGCGATGAACAACGCATAGAACGCCATCACGCCGATGACGTCGAAGCGCCCGAGCGTGATGGCCGACGTCTGGATGCCGATCTTCAGGTCGTCGTCGCGGTCGACCATCGCGTACTCGGTGTCGTAGGCGATCACCCAGCACAGGTTGCCCAGCAGCAGCCACCAGGCCAGCGCCGGCACCTCGCCGCGCACCGCGGCGAAGGCCATCGGGATGCCGAAGCTGAAGGCCACGCCCAGCACCGCCTGCGGCATCGAGAAGAAGCGCTTGGTGAACGGGTAGAAGATGCTCACCGCGAGCGCCGCGAAGCTCCACGCGATGGTCGCGGCATTGGTCGTCAGCACCAGCCCGAACGCGGCCAGCGCCAGCGCCGCGCCGAGCAGCAAGGCCTCCTTCACGCTGACCGCGCCGCTGGTGACCGGGCGCTGCGCGGTGCGCTTGACGTGCTTGTCGAAATCGCGGTCGGCGACGTCGTTGACCGCGCAGCCGGCGCTGCGCATCAGGAAGGTGCCGAGCGTGAAGACGGCCAGCAGGTGCCAGCCGGGAAAGCCGCCGGCCGCCATCCACAGGGCCGACAGCGAAGGCCACAGCAGCAGGTAGCTGCCGGCGGGGCGATCCCAGCGGATCAGGTTCAGGTAGAGCGACAGGCGCGAATTCATCCCACGAGTCTAGGCGGGGCCGCGTCCCACCCGATGCGGGCCCACAACGCGTGCAGGCGTTCGGCCTTGGCGGCATTCAGCTGCGCGGCCCATTGCACGCGCCCCCACAGGTGGGCACGGAAGTCGGCATGGCCGTCGCGGTTCTGCGAGGCCGGGCCGTGCAGCGCGCACTGGTGCAGCACGGCGCGCAGGCGATCGAACTCGCGGCGCTGCAGGTTGGGGTGCCGGTTGACGACGACACCGCAGACGCGCTGCGCCGCGGCCTGCGTCGCGAGCCGCGTCTTGCGGTGGTTCAGCGCATAGCCCTCTTCCAGCGCGATGCGGCCGACCCAGGCGGCGATGCGTTCGAACGAGCCGCGCAGGGATTGCGGGCCCGACAGCACCAGGTCGTCGGCGTAGCGCGAGTAGGTGGCGCCGAGCACATGCGCCAGGCCGTCGAGCCGCAGGTCGAGCTGGAAGGCGCACAGGTTGGCCAGCATCGGCGAGCTGGGCGCTCCCTGCGGCAGGTGGGCGCGGCGCAGCGCGCGAGCATCCTGCCAGTCGACCCAGCCGTCGTCGCGCAGGCGTTCGATCACCGGCCCGGGTGTGCGGACGGTGCACAGCGCGGCAAGCTGGCGCGCGACGCCGCCCGGGTAGCCGAGCGTGTGGAACACGGCGGCCACCTGCGACGCGAGGATGCTGCCGAAGAAGTTCTTCAGGTCGAAATGCAGCAGCACCGGCTGGCCGGCATGCAGGCGGGCATGCGTCAGCACCGAGCGGCCGCCGACGAAGCCGTGGCAGGCCTCGTGCACCGGCACCCGGTCGAGCAGCCCGTGCAGCACGCGGCCCTGCAAGGCCTTGAGCCGGCTGCGCGGCGATTCGATCAGCCGGCCGCCGCCGCTGCGCTTGGGCTGCAGCGTGAAGCCGTAGTGCTGGGCGTGCAGCGGCACCTGGTGGCGGCGATCGTGGGTGAACCAGTCGAGGTCGTCCGGCGTGATGCCCAGCCAATCGGCGATGGCGGCGCTGTGTGGCAACGGCGGCAGTGCCAGGTCATCGAGGCCGAGCGGCGGCGGGTGCATGCGCGACGCGCGCAGGATCCAGCGGCGCACGAAAGGCACTTCGGACGTGCGCAATGCAATGGAGAAGGCGCGCGTCTTTTCGATCCGTGCCGCCAGGTCGTCGACCTCCTGGTGCTGCCAGGTCGTCTCGGACACGCGGGGCAGTTCGCCGATCAGTCGTGCCAGCCATTGCGGCGAGCAACCCAGCGCCTGCGCGGCGCGTGCCTGCATTGAACTGGCCGCCTGCGGGCCGGCCCAGAGCGCCCGCGCCAGGGCGAGGGCATCGAGGTGACGTGAGCGCGAGCTGTGCATGTCGAGGTGCGGCACAGGGACGCCGACCTGCCGGTCTCGTGGTAAGCAGTCGTGCGCGTCAGCGCACGCCCGCTTGCACCGCGAGTGCCAAAGTCGAATCGTTGCCGTGGGGGTGCCCCACAGCCGGGTCCGGGACTGCGACCCGTGCTTGCTCGGCGTGTGTGGCCGCGCGCGGATTCTAGAGGCTAGAGGCCGACGCCGTTGGCCATCAGCGAGGCCGCCAGCAGGATCAGCACCAGCAGCACCATCTGCACCGACAGCAGCCGCGAGATGCGCGTGAATTCCAGCTCGCTGACCACCGGTGCGCGGCCGGCCTTCAACTCGGGACTCCAGCGGATGAAGCGGATCGTCGGGTAGATCGACAGCAGGCCGACCAGCACGAACAGCGTCAGCTTGACGTGGAAGAACGGGCTGTGCGCATAGAACGACCAGCCCTTCTCGAAGTGCGCCGCGCGCGTGAACCCGACCACCAGCAGCACGGCCGCGAAGATGCCGTACCAGCGGTCGGCCAGCGCCAGCCGCCGGGCCTCGGCGTGCGTCGGCATGCGGCTGAAGGTGAACCACTCGAAGAACAGCGTGGCGGCGATGCCGAACGCGGCGATGAAGTGCAGGGAGGCGATCAGCGACTTGGCGAGCATGCGGGTCTCCGGCATCCGTTGGAATGGCCCGCAATGTGCCGGGCCGGCCGGCATCGCGCAAGGGGTCGGGCGACGAACGGCAGCGGGCCGGCGCGGGATGCCGGCCCCGCGCCGCGAAATGTTCAGCCTTCGAGCTTCTTCTGGAACACCAGCCCGGCATGCTCGCGCAGCGCGTGGAACTTGATCTTCGGCCAGTTGGCCTCGATCGCGCGCAGCTCCGGTGCGTACTCGACCAGCACCGTCGGCGCATCGACCGCGTCGTAGGCGACGCGGTGGTCGTTGGCGTCGATGAAGCGCTTGAGTTCGCGCTCGCCGCCGTCGGCCTCGTCGCAGGTGACCCAGCGCGCCACCTGGAAGCGGCTCGGCTGGATGCGTGCCTTCACGCCGTACTCGTGTTCGAGCCGGTGCGCGACGACCTCGAACTGCAGCTGGCCGACCGCGCCCAGCAGCAGAACCGAGCCGGCGACCGGGCGGAACACCTGGATCGCGCCCTCTTCGCCCAACTGCTGCAGGCCGGCCTTCAGCTGCTTGGTGCGCAACGGGTCGGCCACCTCGACGCTGCGGAACATCTCGGGTGCGAAGAACGGCAGGCCGGTGTACAGCAGGTTCTCGCCTTCGGTCAGCGTGTCGCCCAGCTGCAGCACGCCGTGGTTGGGGATGCCGATGATGTCGCCGGCGAAGGCCTCGTCCAGCAGCTCGCGCCGCTGCGACAGGAAGCTGACGACGGTGTTGGGTCGCAGCTCCTTGCCCGAGCGGCCGACCTTCAACCGCATGCCGCGCTCGAAGTGGCCGCTGGCCACGCGCACGAAGGCGATGCGGTCGCGGTGCGCCGGGTCCATGTTGGCCTGGATCTTGAAGACCACGCCGGTGAACTTCTTCTCGTCCGGCTCGACCAGGCGCTGCGTGGCCTGGCGCGGGCCGGGCGCGGGCGCCAGGTCGACCAGCGCATCGAGCACCTCGCGCACGCCGAAGTTGTTGACCGCCGAGCCGAAGAACATCGGCGTCTGGTGGCCGGCCAGGAAGGCGGCCTTGTCGAAGGCCGGTGCGGCTTCGCGCACCAGCTCGATCTCGCCGTGCGCCTGCTCGTACTGCATGCCGAAGCGTTCGGCGTAGGCCGGGTTCTCGAGCCCGGCGAGGATCTCGTCGTCGTTGTGGTGGCGGTCTTCGCCCGGGCTGAAGACCCGCATCTGCTCCTCGCGCAGGTCCATCACGCCGTGGAACTGCTTGCCCATGCCGACCGGCCACGTGAACGGCACGACGCCCATGCCGAGCTCGCGCTCGATCTCGTCCATCAGCACCAGCGGCTCCTGTACCTCGCGGTCCATCTTGTTGACGAAGGTGAGGATGGGCGTGTTGCGCGCGCGGCAGACCTGCAGCAGCCGGCGCGTCTGCGGCTCGACGCCGTTGGCCGCGTCGATCACCATCAGCGCCGCGTCGACCGCGGTCAGCACGCGGTAGGTGTCTTCGGAGAAGTCCTGGTGGCCCGGCGTGTCGAGCAGGTTGATCACGCAGTCGCGGTATTCCATCTGCATCACCGAGCTGGCGACCGAGATGCCGCGCTGCTTCTCGATCTCCATCCAGTCGGACGTGGCATGGCGCGAGGCCTTGCGCGCCTTCACCGAGCCGGCGATCTGGATCGCGCCGGAAAACAGCAGCAGCTTTTCCGTCAGCGTGGTCTTGCCGGCGTCGGGGTGGGAAATGATGGCGAAGGTGCGACGGCGGCGCACCTGCGGGGTCAGCTCGGAGGACATGGGGTCGGGGGAGCGGCGCAGAAGAACGCGCCGTCGCGTGGAAAACCGTGATTATCGCGGCTGGCTGAAACAGTGGCTTTCGAGATGGCGTCCCGCCGCGGTCCACCGAGGCTGGCACACTGCGCCCCATGCCGGAGTTGCCCGACATCGCCGTCTACATCGAGCGCCTTGCCGACAAGGTGCAGGGCCACGTGCTGCAGCGCGTGAAGGTGCTGAACCCGTTCCTGCTGCGCACCGCGCTGCCGCCGCTGGCCGAGGCCGAAGGCCGCCGCGTGACCGGCGTCGAGCGCCTGGGCAAGCGCGTGGTGCTGGCACTCGACAACGGCTTCTTCCTCGTGATCCACCTGATGATCGCCGGCCGCCTGCGCTGGCTGCTGCCCAGCGCCAAGCCGCCCGGCAAGATCGCGCTCGCGGTGTTCGAGTTCGACAGCGGCACGCTGGTGCTGACCGAAGCCGGCAGCAAGCGGCGCGCCTCGCTGCACCTGCTGGCCGACCGCGAGGCGCTGCAGGCGATGGACCCGGGCGGCATCGACGTGATGCAGGCCGACCTGGCCGCGTTCAGCGAGCGATTGCTGCGCGAGAACCACACGCTGAAGCGCCAGCTGACCGATCCGAGGCTGTTCAGCGGCATCGGCAACGCGTACTCCGACGAGATCCTGCACCGCGCGCGACTGTCGCCGATCCTGCTGTCGAAGGCGATGCAGCCGGAGCAGGTGGCGCGCCTGTTCGACGCGACGCGCGAGGTGCTGGCCGAGTGGACCGAGCGGCTGCGTGGCGAGGCCGGCGACTGGCCGGACAAGGTCACCGCCTTCCATCCGCAGATGGCGGTGCACGGCCGCTACAACATGCCCTGCCCGGTGTGCGGCACGCCGGTGCAACGCATCGTGCATGCCGACAACGAGACCAACTACTGCGCGCGCTGCCAGACCGGCGGCAAGCTGCTGGCCGACCGCGCGCTGTCGCGGCTGCTGAAGGCGAGCTGGCCGAAGAACGTCGACGAGCTGCCCTGAGCCCTGCTGCTGCCGGGTCTTACTGCGCGACCGACACGAACACCGGGTTCGAATAGAACCACAGGCTGCCGTAGTTGCGGTCGTTGATGGCGTTGACGCGGGCCGTGTTGTCCGCGCCGGTGGTCTTCTGGTCGGCCAGCGGCTCGCCATTGGCGGTCAGCCCCGCCACGTCCGTGCCCAGGTTGGTGCCGCGCAGGCGCAGGTACTGGTTCTTCTTCACCTCGACCGGAACGCTGACCGCGTAGTAGCCGTCGGCATCGACCTTCCAGTCGGCCGCGGTCAGGCGCCGCAGCACGCGGGTCGAGGCATTGGTCGCGACACCGTAGGCGGGCGTGTCCGGCAGCGCCTTGCCGGTCACGTCGCCGACGATCAGGTCGACGTGATCGACGACGGGCTTCATGTTGCCGGGCGTGCCGCTGTCCACCGGCTTCTGGTAGTTGTTCAGCGCCGGGCTCTTGAAGCGGATCGTGACGGTGACGCGCTCGCCGGCGGGCACGCGGATCTCCTGCCCCATGAACCCGTTGCCCGACGACCCGCTCACGCGGAAGTCCAGCGCATCGATCAGGTCGCCGAACACGCCGAACATGCGGCCGTCGCGCAGGCTCTTCTTCAGCCCGCCGACACCCGCCTGGCCCTCGGCGATCCAGACACGGTTCTTCGCGTACTCGCCCGGGTAGTAGCCGCTGCTGTTGCTGGCGGCGTCGATCTCGAAGTGCGAGTCGGAGTCGGCGATGTTCCAGATGCGCCGGCCTTCGCCGAGCAAGGCATCCCACATGCCGCCGACCTGGGCCACGATGGCATCGGTGCCGCCGTAGGTGCGGTTCGCCGCGTTCTCGGGCACGTAGGCCGAGGTGTACCCGCCGCGGTCGGGCTCCATCTGGTTGCCGACCATGCCTTCGATCATGAACAGGATGTCCGGCGCCAGGTCGTTCATCTGGCGCAGGTCGGTGATCGTGTACTTGCCGGGGTTGCGCGACGGGTGGTTGAGGGTCGCGAAGCTCGTCGACGGGTAGTTGGCCTTCAGCCACGAGAGGGCCTGCAGTGCATCGGACGCCGTGGTGTTGAAGCGCTGCGGGTACTTCGTCTTCCAGACGGCCACGTCGGCGGGGTCGAACGCCGACTCGGCCAGCGTCGTGAACGCGTACTGGAACTCCTTCGCGCCGCGCGTCGACGGTTCCAGCGTCGGGCTGCCTTCGAACAGCGCCACGCCCAGGTGGTCGTGGGTGGGCATGTCCCATTCGAAACCCGAGAAGATCAGCTTGTCGGCATGGGTTCCGCCGGCCTGCAGCGCCTTGACGCGCGGGATCTCGTACGAGGCCATGCCGTAGGCGTACGGAACCGGCGCGGCCAGCAGTTTGCCGTCGTTGTCGTACTTGGACGAACGCAGGTGGTTGGTCAGCGCCATCCAGTCGAGCTTGTAGGTGGTGAAGGCCTTGCCGAGCACGAAGTCCAGCGTCTGCGTCGTGCGCGAGTCGTCCGATTGCACGGTGTGCACGTGCAGGTCGCCGGCCGTCCATTTGCCGGGCGAATCGCCGGCGGCGGCGTTGTTGCCATCGCTGTCGCCGCCGCAGGCGTGGATCAAGAAGATGCTTCCCGACAGCAAGGACAGAAGCAGGGCTCGGTGAGACACGCGCACGGTGGAGTTCCTTCGCAAAAAGAGATGGATCGTAGGAACGCCAGATGACATGTCCGTGAGCGCCGCATGATGTTGCGATGACCATCGCGATCTGTCACGCCATCACAACATTGCATAAATAGAGTGGGTTTCATCCAAATTCCAGATACGAGAAGTTGATGAAGCAGTTCCAATCGATCCAGCGCCGCAACCTGCTCAAGCTGAGCCTCGCATCCGCTTCCACGGTGGCCGCGGGCGGCCTGCTGAGTGCCTGTGGCGGCGGCGGCGGAGGCGACGACGCGGCCGCGTCCGGCCAGATCTCCAGCTTTGCGCTGGCGGTGTTGCCCGACACCCAGTTCTATTCGCGCTACGCCACGTCCACCGAAAGCAGCCAGTACGAGCGTCACTACGGCAGCGAACCGTATTTCGCGCAGACCAAGTGGGTGGCCGACAACGCGCAACGGCTCAACATCCCGTTCCTGATCCACCTGGGCGACGTGGTGGACCAGGTCGGCAAGCCCGAGCAGTGGAAGGTGGCCGACACCGCCATGCAGGTGCTGGAAGTGGCCAAGCTGCCCTACTCGATCCTGGCGGGCAACCACGACGTGGTGAACGACGTCGACTACGACGCCAGCCCCACCACCGGCACCGACACGCAGCGCGTTCTGGCCAACGAGCCCTACCTGCAATGGTTCGGCGCCAAGCGCGCCCAGCGCCAGTCCACCTTCGGCGGGCGCGACAGCACCGGCTTCCACGAGTACCACGTCTTCACCGCGCAAGGACAGCAGTTCCTGGTGCTGTCGCTGTCGTGGCGCATCTCGGACGCCGGCATCGCCTGGGCACGCGGCGTGATCGCCAGCCACCCGACGCTGCCCGTCATCCTGGTCAACCACCAGCTGCTGAACATCGCGCCGGACGCGGTGAGCCCGCTGGAGACCGGCTACGGCAAGATGCTGTGGGAGAAGCTGATCCGCGACAACGACCAGATCTTCATGACGCTCAACGGCCACCACCATGGCGGCGCCCACCTCACCAAGACCAACGACTTCGGCAACGCGGTCGAGGAGATGGTGGTGGATTACCAGATGGCCTACCAGGGCGGCAACGGCCTGATGCGGCTGTATGAGTTCGACCTGACGAACAAGCTGATCAAGGTGCTGTCGTTCTCGCCCTGGGTGCCGATGAAGCCGGCGGACACCTTGAATGCCTTCGACCAGGCGGTGCTRACCGAGAGCAACCACACGTTCAGCATCAACATGGATTTCGCGAAGCGCTTCGCCCGTTTCAACCCGGCTTTCGGCGCTGGCCCGGCCACGGTGGCGTCGTCGCTGGTCGAGCAGGCCAAGGCGCTGGTGCTGAAGGGCTACAACGAGCCCGCGGCGCCCGTGCAGCAGCCGGCCAAGGACAGCGAGGACTATCCCAAGGTGGCCTCCACCGTGGCGCACTGGCGCTTCTTCGGCGGCACCGAGGGTGCGGCGGTGGCGCCTGGCACCCAGATCGCCGACGTCACCGGTGCCAACCCGCTGAAGCGCGACGCGCTGAATGCCAGCGTGATCGTCGGTGCGCAGGCGAGCGACATCGTGTGGAGCAGCGACCACCACCGCCTGTCGGCGGCGCCGGGTTCGGTGGCGTTCCTGAACACCGACAAGAACACGCCGCGCATGAGCTACTTCATGACCGACGCCACGGCGGCCATCAATGCGCTCACCTTCGCCGCGACCGGCTACACCATCGAGGCCTTCATCAAGATCGACAAGGGCTGGGACAAGGCCAAGCACGCGTGGATGAACATCATGACGCGCGACGGCAAGCGCGGCGGCCTGGCCGGCTTCGACGGCGGCGACCCGGAATCGCCGCCGATGCTGTTCGCCATCTCGAGCCTGCGGGAGGTGCAGTGGGAGGTGGTGCCCGACGTCGCCGGCGCGCGCGAAGGCGATGCCAGCTGGTCGGGCGAGATCATCGCCGGCACCTGGGTGCACATCGCGATCGTCAACGACCCGACGACGCACGACACCGTGATGTACGTCGAAGGCGCGCCGGTGCTGCGCAACACCAGCAACGTGCCCGGCCTGGCCACGCTGTCCGCCAGCTCGCCGTGGGTGGTCGGGGCCGGCTCCTGGGACGGCGACCGTGCAGATGGCTTCTTCGGCAACATCGGTGAGGTGCGCGTGGTGGCCGAAGCCCTGCCTTCCGGCAAGTGGCTGACGGCGCGGCGCGGCTGAACGTTCGGCTGGTTCAGGCGCCGAAGTACCGGCCCGGCGTCACGCCGAACTGGCGCTTGAACATCGCGATGAAGGCGCTGAGGTTGTCGTAGCCGAGCTCGAGCGCGACGGTGGTCACCGGTGTGCCGGCCGCGAGCAGCTCGAGCGCGCGCATCAGCCGCGCGCGCTGGCGCCAGGCGCTGAACGCGAAGCCGGTCTCGGCGACGAAGCGACGCGTCAGCGTGCGCGGCGCGATGCCGGCCCAGGCGGCCCACGCGTCGAGCGAGCGCGTGTCGGCCGGGTGGTCGCCGAGCGCGCGGGCGATGCGTTTGAGGCGCTTGTCCTGCGGCAGCGGCAACCCGAAGGACTCGCGCGGCAGGCCGAGGATCTCGTCGCGGATCACGCCGGCGATGCGCAGCTGGGCATCGTCCAGCGGCGTTGTGCCGCGCCACCCGGCGGCGCGGTGTACCGCCTCGCGCAGCAGGCCCGAGCCGCGCATCGTGCAGGGCTCGTCGGGCAGGCCGGCGCAGAACGGCTCGGCGAGGTAGGCGCTCCAGCCGGCGAAGGGCCCGTGCGAGCGCAATGAATGCGGGTGGTGCGGCGGGATCCACACCGCGTGGATCGCAGGGACGACCCACTGCCCGTGCCGCGTCCCCACCGACAGCAGGCCGCGTGTCGCGCCGAACAACTGGCCGCGCGCATGGGCGTGGCTGGTGGTGACGCGCGGGTCGGCCCCTTCCACCTCGGTGGCGAGCAGCCACGGGCCGTCGGCCGAATCCAGCAGCGATGAGACGAACAAGGGCGTGGCCATGGCTGCAATGCGGTATTGAATGACTTCGACACCGTAGCGCGGCCAGAACCGGTTGTCCAGAATCGCCTCACCCCCACTTCATGGAGATCGACATGCGAGCCGACGACGTACTGCCTGACGATGCCAACCAAGGCGATTTCAATGGTGTCGCGATCCGCAAGGGAACGATCGCAGCCTTCCTCGCCAATGCGACCGTGTGGAGCGATCCGGCGTCGATCGCGGCGGACCGCGCGACCGCCGAAGCGCACATGGCCGAAGCCTTGCCGTCCTTGCGTGCGGTGCGGCTGTTCGACGTGCTCGAGGTGCGCGATGCGGGCTTGCGGGCGTGGCTCGCAGCGCGGTGATCGGCCGGGCGGTCAGCGCTCCGCCGCCCGCGCCCCGCGCTGCCAGTCCCCACCCAGCGCCTTCACCAGGAACACCGAACCCAGCTGCCGCTGCCCCAGCAGCTGCGCCGCCTGCCGCTCGCTGGCCAGCAGCGCCTGCTGCGCGGTGATCACGTCGAAGTAGGTCGACGCGCCGCCTTCGTAGCGCCCGGTCGCCATGTCCAGCACGCGCCGCGCCGAGGCCACGGCCGTCTGCGCCTGGGTCGTCGCGCGGTCCAGCGCGGCCAGCCCGGTGATGCCGTCTTCCACCTCCTGCATCGCCGTCAGCACCACGCGCCGGTAGTTCGCCACCGTCACGTCGTAGCCCGCCTTCGCGAAATCGACATTCGCCCGCGCCCGCCCGCCGTCGAACACCGACTGCGCGGCCGACACGCCGATCGACCACAGCAGGCTCGGCGCGTTGAACAGCGTGGCGAGGTCGCGGCTCTCGTAGCCCACCGACGGCCCGAGCATCACGCTCGGGTAGAAGGCGGCGCTGGCCACGCCGATCTGCGCATTCGCCGCCGCCATCGCGCGCTCGGCCGCGGCCACGTCGGGCCGGCGCTGCAGCACGTCCGACGGCACGCCCAGCGGGATCGCCGGCGGCTCGAACACCTGCATCCGCGGTGCCAGCGAGAACAACGGTGCCGGCGTGCCGGTCAGCGTCGCGATCGCATGCTCGAACTGCGCACGCTGGCGGCGCAGCACGTCCACCTGCGTCAGCGTGGTGTCCAGCAGCGCCTGCTGCTGCGCCACGTCCAGCCCCGACGCCGCGCCCAGGTCATGGCGCGCGGTGACGAGTTCGAGCGAGCGCCGCTGCAGCGCGATCGAGCGCGACAGCACGTCCAGCTCGGTGTCCAGTGCGCGCAGGCTGAAGTAGTCGACCGCCAGCTCGGCCGTCAGCAGCAGCCGCGTGTTCTCCAGGTCGGCCGCCGACTGTTCGGCCGAGGCACGCGCACCTTCGACGCTGCGCTGCACCCGCCCCGCCAGGTCGACCTCGTAGCTGGCGGCGAGCGACAGCGTGAAGTCGTTCTGGATGGTCGAGAAGTTGCTGGAGTTGTAGCTGCTGAGCGGCCGGTTGGCCGAGATGCGCTGGCGCGCATCGCGGGTGCCCAGCGTCAGCTGCGGCAGCTGCGCCGACGAGCCGGCGGCCACCACCGCGCGGGCCTGCGCCAGCCGCGCGCTGGCGGCGGCGAGCGTCGGGCTGCCGGCCAGCACCTGCTGCTGCAGCGCATCGAGCTGCGGGTCGCCATAGCGCTGCCACCACGGGCCCTTGGCCGAGGCATCGTCCGGCGTTGCCTCGCGCCACGGCGCGTCCAGCGTCCAGCTGACCGGCAGGTCGAGCTTCGGCGGCTGGTAGTCGGGCCCGGCCGCGCAGGCCGACAGCAGCAGCGCGGCCGCGCCTGCGGCCCCCGCCAGACGCGCCAGCCTCACAGCGCCCCCTTGGCCGGCGGCGCCACCGCCACCTGGTCGCCATCGGCCAGCGAATCCGACGGGTTCAGCACCAGCCGCTGCGCTGCGCCCAGGCCATCGATCACCTCGACGGTCTCGCCGTAGTTGCGGCCCAGCGTCACCGTCTTCAGCGTGACGCGGCCGTTGCCGTCGACCAGCGCGACGCGCGTGCCCTCGGCGCGGAACAGCAGCGCATTGGTCGGCACCAGCATCGCCTGGCTGGCCGCCAGCGGCAGCGACACCTGCACGTAGGCGCCGGGCAGCAGCGTGCCCTGCGGGTTCGGCAGCGCGATCTCGACCTGCATCGTGCGCGTGCCGGTGTCGATCGACGCCGCGGTGCGCGCCACCGTGCCCTTGAAGCTCTGGCCGCGCAGCTCGCCCTGCGTCACCACCACCGCCTGCCCCGGCTTCACCAGCTGGGCATACGACTGCGGCACGTTGACGTACACGCGCAGCGGGTCGGTCTGCGACAGCGTGAACAGCGGCTTGCCGCTCATGTCGATCAGGTCGCCGACGTCCACGTAGCGCCGCGTGATCACGCCGGCGAACGGCGCGACGACGCGCTTGAAGCCCTCGAGCTGGCGCAGCCGCTGCACGTTGGCCTCGGCCGCCGCCAGGTTGGCGCGCGACTGCGCGGCGCTGCTGCGGCGCTCGTCCAGGTCCTGCTGCGAGACCACGTCCTTCTTGCGCAGGCTCTCCCAGCGCTCGACGGTGCTCTTCGCGAGTTCGAGGCTCGACGCCGCTTGCTCGCGTGCCGCCACCGCCTGCGACAGCTGCTGGTCCAGTTCGGGCGATTCGATCTCGGCCAGCACCTCGCCCTTCTCGACGCGGCTGCCGATGTCCTTGGTCCAGCGGCGCAGGTAGCCGGCCGCGCGCGATGCGATCGGCGATTGCACGAAGCCCTGCAGCGTGCCCGGCAGCGCGAGCGTCTGGCCGGCGTCGCCGGTCTTCGGCAGCGCCGTCTTCACGTACTGCTTCGCGCGCTCGGTGGTGCCTGCCTCGAGCGCCTTCGCGCTGCCGATGCGGCTGATCACGGTGCGCCCGGCACCCAGCGCCAGCAGCACCAGCACGGCGATGACCAGCCAGCGGGCGCGGCGCGCGATGGCGTGGCGCTCCAGCGGGTCGGCCAGGTGGAGCGCGTCGGCGTCGGGGTGGTTCGGGTCGGCGGCGTGGATGCCCAGTGCCGCGTGGCGCTGCTCGGTCATGGGGTCAGGTCTCCTGGGGGATCGCGGCGGACGGCAGCGCGGCGGCGGCGCGGGCCTGCCGGCGTTCGTGCCGTTGCGCGAGCCGGCGGTGCACGCCGGCAAACACCACCGGCACGAAGAAGAGGGTGGACACGGTGGCGAACAGCAGGCCGCCGATCACCGCGCGGCCCAGCGGCGCGTTCTGCTCGGCGCCTTCGCCGAGGCCCAGCGCCATCGGGATCATGCCGATGATCATCGCGAGCGCCGTCATCAGCACCGGGCGGATGCGCGTGGCGCCGGCCTCCAGTGCGGCCGACAGCGCCGGCACGCCGTCCTGCTGGCGCTGCCGTGCGAACGACACCAGCAGGATGCTGTTCGCGGTGGCCACGCCCATCGTCATGATGGCGCCGGTGAGGGCCGGCACGCTGAGCGTGGTGCCGGTGATGAACAGCATCCACGCGATGCCGGCCAGCGCCGCCGGCAGCGCGGCGATGATGATCAGCGCATCGATCCAGCTCTGGAAGTTGACGACGATCAGCAGGTACACCAGCACGATCGCCATCGCCAGGCCCACGCCCAGCCCGATGAACGACGACTGCATCGTCTGCACCTGGCCGCGCAGCACCACCTGGCTGCCGCGCGGCAGCCTGGGCCGCACCTCGTCGACCAGCGCCTGCACCTTGTTGGCGACACTGGCCAGGTCGGTGCCCTGCACGCTGACGTAGACGTCGATCGCCGGCAGGATGTTGTAGCGCGAGGCCACCGCCAGCTGCCGCCCGGGCGCCGATTCGACCAGGTTGCCGAGCAGCTGCGTGCCGCCGGCATTGGTCGCGCCGGCGGCGCCGACCGGCATGTTCAGCAGCGCGTCCAGCGAGTCCACCTTGTACTGCGGCGTCTGCACCGCGATGTTGTAGACCACGCCGTTCTGCGGGTTCAGCCAGAAGGCCGGCGCCGTCTGCGAACTGCCCGACAGCGAGATCAGCACGTTCTGCCCGACGTTCGACGCGGTCAGCCCCATCTGCTGCAGCCGCGAGCGGTCCATGGTGAGGTTCAGCGCCGGCAGGTCGTTGCGCTGGTGCACGTGCGCGTCGACCGCGCCGGGGATCTGCCGGATCTTGCGCGTCAGCTCGGCCGCCAGTGCCGCGTTGCCGGCCAGGTTGTTGCCGGTGAACTGCACGTCGATCGCGGCCGGCAGGCCGAAGTTCAGGATCTGCGTGACGATGTCGGCCGGCTGGAAGAAGAACTCGATGCCGGGGAAGCGCCTGGGCAGCTCGGCCCGCAGCAGGCTGACGAACTCGTCGGTGGGCCGGTGGCCCTCCTTCAGCGACAGCTGCAGCTCGCCGTCCAGCGTGCCGATGGTGCCGGCGTTGCTGTACGACAGGTTGATGCCGCTGTTGGGCACGCCCAGGTTGTCGAGGATGGTCTCCAGCTGGTCGGCCGGGATCAGCTCGCGGATCGCCGCCTCGACCTCGTCGGCCAGGCGCGCGGTCTCCTCGATGCGCGTGCCGGTGGGTGCGCGCAGGTGCAGCCGGATCTGGCCCGAGTCGACGCTCGGGAAGAAGTCGCGCCCGAGGAACGGGATCAGCGCGCACGACAGCACGCAGAAGCCCGAGAACAGCAGCACGAAGTGCAGTCGCCGCGCCAGCAGCGCCGACAGCGTCAGCGTGTAGACGCGGCGCACGCGCTCGAACTGGCGGTCGAAAGCCAGGTAGACGCGCTGCAGGCCGTTCGGCCTGGTGTTCGCCTGTGCACCGGCGGCGGCCGGGCCGTGCGCCTTGGCCATCAGCAGCATCACCAGCGTCGGCACCAGCGTGCGCGACAGCAGGTAGGAAGCGACCATCGCGAACACCACCGCCTCGGCCATCGGCACGAACAGGAAGCGCGCGACGCCCGACAGGAAGAACATCGGCACGAACACGATGCAGATGCACAGCGTGGAGACGAAGGCCGGCACGCCGATCTCGCCGGCGCCGACCTCGATCGCCTCGAGCAGCGGCGTGCCCAGGTGCAGGTGGCGCTCGATGTTCTCGATCGTCACGATGGCCTGGTCGACCAGGATGCCCACCGACAGCGCCAGGCCCCCCAGCGTCATCAGGTTCAGCGTCTCGCCCAGCATCTGCAGCACCAGGATGGAGGCCAGGATGGACAGCGGGATGGTGGCCGCGATGATCAGCGTGCTGCGCCAGTTGCCGAGGAACAGCAGCACCATCGCGGCCGTCAGCAGCGCGGCGATCACCGCCTCGGCGATCACGCCCTTGACGGCTGCCTTGACGAACACCGACTGGTCGAACAGCGGCGTCACCTTCACGTCGGCCGGCAGCGTCTGCGATGCGCGCGGCAGCAGCGCGCGCAGGTTGTCGACGATGTCCAGCGTCGACGCGCCGCCGTTCTTCAGGATCGACAGCAGCACACCGCGCGCACCGTCCTGGCGCACGATGTTGGTCTGCGGCTGGAAGCCGTCGCGCACGAAGGCGACGTCGCGCAGGTAGGTGGTGGCGCTGCTGTTGCCGCTGACGGCGGTGCGCACCGGCAGGTCATTGAGGCCGTCGATGGCGTCGGGCGAGCCGTTCATCTTGATGGTGTATTCGGTGCCGCCGAACTTGGCGGTGCCCGACGGCAGGATCAGGTTCTGCAGGTTCACCGCATTGACCACGTCGGCCGGCGACAGCCCGCGTGCCTGCAGCGCGGCGGTGTCGAGGTCGACCGAGATCACGCGGTTCTTGCCGCCGTACGGGAAGGGCACGGCGACGCCGGGGATGGTGATCAGCTGCGGGCGCAGCTGGTTGACGGCGGCATCGAACACCGCCTGCTCCGGCAGCGTGGGGCTGGACAGCGCGAGCTGCACCACCGGGATGCTGGAGGCCGAGTACTTGATGACCAGCGGCGGCGTGATGCCCGGCGGCAGCTGGCGCACCTGGGTCTGCATCGACGCCACCACCTGGGCGATGGCGGTCTGGATGTTGGCGGTGGGCTGGAAGAAGACCTTGATGACGGCGATGCCGGCGAGCGACTGCGATTCGATGTGCTCGATGTCGCTGACGGTGGTGGTGAGCCCGCGCTCGCTTTGTGCCGAGATGCGCTGACCCATCTCCTGGGCCGACAGCCCGCCGTAGTTCCAGATGATGCTGATCACCGGGATGTTGATCTCCGGGAAGATGTCGGTCGCCATGTTGCGCAGCGCGAACGGCGTGGCCAGCACGATCAGCAGGGCCATCACGATGAACGTGTAGGGGCGACGGAGCGCCAGCTGGACCATGGACATCGATCGAGACCTCCGTTGCGGAATTTGGATGATAGGCAAATTAACGTTGCCGGCGTGTTGCTGGTTCGACGTCCGGGGTGGGGCGAACACCCTCTCGGCGGCGTGGCGGCGAGCCGGGCGTAAGCTGCCGGCGCGGCCTGGGCGGCCGCGGGGAGCGGCGATGGAGCGCACGCATCGGAAATGGACGGGGTTGCCGTGGGCATTGGCGATGGTGGCCGTGCAGGCAGCGGAGAAGCCGCCGGTGCCGCCCGGCAATGTCGACGGCCTGCCGAGCTGCGTCAGTGCCGACTGGATCCACTTCGGGCGCGACGACCTGAGTGCCACGCTGGACGACGGCGACCGGCGCGCGGTGGTCGCCGAGATGCGCAGCCTCTACCCGGTGCTCGAGCGCGACGGCCTGCCGGTCTCGCGGGTGGTGCTGTGGCGCCAGCGCGGCGGGGCGCTGGTGTATGTCGCGGCGATCGACAACCCGCGCCGGGCCGGCGAGGCCTGCTTCGTCGCGACCGTGTCGGCGGCACGTTTCAGCATGACGGCGCCGCTGCGCCGCAAGTACCTGCTGGACGCGGATCCGTAGCCCGGATGCCAATCCGGGTCGGCGTCACCCGCCGGCGCGCTTGACGCTGTGGCCGCCCCGTTTGAGCCGCTCGACGACCAGGTCCGCGTGATCGCCCTGCAGCTCGATGACCCCGTCCTTCACGGTGCCGCCGACGCCGCAAGCCGCTTTCAGCTCCCGCGCCAACTGCGCGAGCCCCGCTTCGTCCAGTGCCAGCCCCTTGATCAGCGTCACGCCCTTGCCCTTGCGCCCCTTGGTCTCGCGCGACACGCGCACGATGCCGTCGCCGGTCGGCATGGCCTGGCGCGCCTTGCACGCGCACTGCGCGACGGGTTGCCGGCAATCCGGGCACATGCGCCCCGCGTCAGTCGAATACACCAGGGATGACAGGCTGGACAGGCCGTTGCCGAGCTGTTTTTTCATGCGCGAATTGTGCCCTTCAGCCCAGCTCCCGGCTGGCCAGCGCCGCCGCCGCGGCGCGTGTCTCGACCCCCAGCTTCTCGAACACGTGCTCCAGGTGCTTGTTCACCGTGCGCGGGCTCATGCCGAGGATGTCGCCGACATCGCGGTTGGTCTTGCCCTTCGCGATCCACGACAGCACCTCGGTCTCGCGCGGCGTCAGCGACGCGGTGCCGAGGCGCGACGGCGCCGCTTCGCCGCCGCCCGCTGCGGGCGCATCCACGCGCAGCAGCAGCATCCGCTCGCCCAGCCCGACCGCGCCGACGTGGCGCACCGACAGCACGCGGCCGTCGCGGCCGGCGCGGCGATGCGGCGTGGCCTCGTCCGCCCCCCAGGCGGCCGGCACCGCCTCGCCCCCCAGGAACTCCCGGAGCCACGCCGCCGCCTGCGGCGACTGCCAGGCCACGCGGCCTTGCCCATCCAGCAGCAGCACGCCATGCCCGCCGACGTCGATGGCCTGGCGTGCCAGCCGCACCGCGCGCGCATTGCGCACGTGCGTGGCCAGCCGCGCCAGCACCTCCTGCGCCCGCACCGGCTTGACCACGTAGTCGACGCCGCCGCTGTCGAAGCCTTCCACGATGTGCGGCGTCTCCGACAGGCCGGTCATGAAGATCACCGGGATGTGCGACAGCGCCGGGTCCTGCTTGATGCGGCGGCAGGTCTCGAAGCCCGACAGGCCCGGCATCAACGCGTCCAGCAGGATCGCGTCCGGCGTCGCCAGGTCCAGCCGCGCCAGCGCCGATTCGCCGTCGCGGGCCACCAGCACCGTATAGCCCTCGGCCTCCAGCGACGTGCACAGCACCCCCAGCGACTGCGGCGCGTCGTCCACCACCAGCACCACCGGGGCCGTGCTCACACGGCCTCCGCCGACGGGTCCGGCAGCGCCTGCGTCAGCCGGTCCAGCAGCGCATCGAGTTCGAAGCGCTCCACCAGCCCCTGCAGCGCCTGCAGCTCGGCCCGCCCCGACGGGTGGCGGCGCAGCGCGTCGTCGAGCGCCGCCTGCAACCCCTGCCGGTGACCCAGCCGCGCCAGCCGGATCAAGCGGCCCACCAGCTCGCCCGGCAGCGCGGTCGCGCTCCCCGCACCGCCGCCCGCCAGCGCCCAGTTCGGCAGCGCCAGCTCGGCCAGCCATTCGATCTGCAGGTGCCGCTGCAGCATGTCGAGCAGCTCCGACTCGATCACCGGCTTGTCGACGAAGCCCTGGCAGCCGGCCGCGGCCAGCTTGTCGGCCTGGTTCTCGAAGGCATTCGCCGACACCATCAGGATCGGCACGTGCGGTAGGCCCGCGGCGCGGATCTGGCGCGCGGTCTGCCAGCCGTCCATGTCGTCCATCGACACATCCAGCAGCACCGCGTCGGGACAATCCTCGATCACGCTTTCCAGGCACTCGCGCCCGCTGGCCGCCTCGCGGATGCGGAACCCCAGCGGCATCAGCAGCCCGGCCAGCATCTGCCGCTGCGTCGGCTGGTCGTCCACCACCAGCAGGCTGCGCCGCGGGCCCAGGTAGCCGGTCACCGGCCGGTGGGTGCGCCGCGCCACCACCGGCGCGCTGATCTCGCGCAGGTACAGCCGCGCGGTGAAGCAACTGCCCTCGCCGGGCGTGCTCTTCACCGTCAGCTCGCCGCCCATCAGCTGCGTCAGCAAGTGCGTGATCGTCAGGCCCAGCCCGGTGCCCGGCTCGCCGGTGCGGCGCCCGGCCGGGCCGCGCTCGAACGGCAGGAAAATGCGTTCCTGGTCCTGCGCCGCGATGCCGATGCCGGTGTCGACCACCTCGAAGCGCGCCAGCTCCAGCCGGTAGTCCAGCCGCAGCGTCACGCTGCCGCGCTCGGTGAAGCGCACCGCGTTGCTCAGCAGGTTGATCAGGATCTGGCGCAGCCGCTTCGCGTCGGCATTCACGTGGTCCGGCACGCGTCCGCTGGTCTGCAGGGTGAAGACGAGCCCTTTGGCTTCCGCCTGCGGCGCCACCATGCGCACCAGGTCGTCCAGGAACTCGTGCATCGGCAGCGGCGCCATGTCCAGCCGCAGCCGCCCGGCCTCGATGCGCGCCAGGTCGAGCAGCCCGTCGACCAGGCCGTGCAGGTGCTCGCCGCTGCGGTGGATGGTGTCGACCGACGCGCGCCGCACGCCCTGCACCTGCTCGTCCTTCAGCAGGATCTGCGCATAGCCGAGGATGCTGTTGAGCGGCGTGCGCAGCTCGTGCGTCATGCCGGCCACGTAGCGCGTCTTGGCCTGGTTGGCCGCCTCGGCCAGGTCCTTCGCGGCCTGCAGTGCGGCATCGGTGCGGCGGTGCGCCTCGATCTCGCGCGTCAGCAGCTGGTTCTGGCGGTTCGACTCGTCCTGCGCCATGTGCCGGCTCTCGCTGCCCAGCACCACCCACCAGGCCCCCACCGCGGCGCTCAGCGACAGCAGCGCGAACACCTTCAGGAACGGCGCCTTCAGCGCCCATTGGTCGGCCGAGTGCAGCACGCCCTCCTGGTCGTAGACGACGCCCAGGATCACCGCCAGCAGGCCGACCAGCGAGGCCGCCACCACCAGGTAGTGCGCGACGCGGAAGTTCACGCGCGAGGCCAGCGCCGCCGGCAGCACCGCGGCCAGCACCGCGCTCACCTGCTCGGCCGCGCGCGAGTCGGTCTTGCAGCGGTCGTGGCAGCGCGACTCCAGCGTGCAGCACAGCGAGCAGATCGGCGCGCCGTAGGCCGGGCAGTGCGCCATGTCCTCGGACTCGAACGCGTTGTCGCAGACCGCGCAGGCGACGCTCTGGCCCGGCAGCCAACCCGCCGTGTCGCGGCGCGCCAGGTAGTAGCGGCCGCGTGTCGCCCACGCCAGCAGCGGCGAGACCAGCATCGCCGTCACCAGCGCGATGAAGGGCGCGAAGGCCTGCGCCGCCGCCCCCAGCGCGCCGGCATAGGCGACGATCGCCAGCACCGCGGCGCTCAGCATCGCGCCCAGGCCGACCGGGTTGATGTCGTACAGGTGGGCGCGCTTGAACTCGATGTGGCGCGGGCTCCAGCCGAGCGGCTTGTTGATCACCAGGTCGGCGACGAGCGCGCCCACCCACGCGATCGCGACGTTGCTGTACAGCCCGAGCACCCGCTCCAGTGCCTCGAACACGCCCAGCGTCATCAGCAGCACCGCGATCAGCACGTTGAACACCAGCCAGACCACGCGGCCCGGGTGGCTGTGCGTGAGCCGTGCGA
Source organism: Rhizobacter sp. P2_D12 (assembly GCF_056404395.1). Lineage (NCBI taxonomy): Bacteria > Pseudomonadati > Pseudomonadota > Betaproteobacteria > Burkholderiales > Sphaerotilaceae > Rhizobacter > Rhizobacter sp. P2_D12. The sequence goes on from NZ_JBFUEB010000022.1 coordinate 47,517, forward strand.
AGAAGTTGGACCAGGCCAGCGAGCCGGCATAGGCGTTCGTCAGGTTGATCTTCAGCTGCGACACCAGCACGAACAAGGTGGTGGCTGCCAGCACCCAGGCCGGGTTGTCGAACACGTAGCCGAAGCCGGCCAGGTACATCTGCGTGGGCTCGACCGCCTTCTCGGTCGGGATCTGGTGCTGCAGCGCCAGGAAGGCGAGGAAGGCGCCGCCCAGCATCTTCACCATCCCCGGCACGATCCAGCCGGGTCCGGCCACCAGCACCGCCGTCCACCAGCGGCGCCGGTTGGCGGCCGTTTTCTCCGGCAGGAAGCGCAGGTAGTCGACCTGCTCGCCGATCTGCACCACCAGCGAGAACGCCACCGTGGCCGCGGTGCCGAACATCAGCCAGCTGAAGCCGTTGCTGCCCGAGGCGCGGCCGACCAGCCCGGTGAAGTCGGCGAACACCTGCGGGTTCTTCGCCAGCACGAAGGCGTAGGGGCAGACCAGCAGCACCAGCCACAGCGGCTGCGTCCACAGCTGCAGCCGCGAGATCAGCGTGATGCCGTGCATCACCAGCGGCACGATGCCCAGCGACGACAGCAGGTAGCACAGCGACAGCGGCCAGTCGAAGTACATCTGCAGCGCGAGCGCCAGGATCGCGGCCTCGAGCGCGAGGAAGATGAAGGTGAAGCTCGCGTAGACCAGCGAGGTCAGCGTCGAGCCCAGGTAGCCGAAGCCGGCACCGCGCGTCAGCAGGTCCATGTCGACGCCGTACTTGGCGGCGTAGTAGCTGATCGGCAGGCCGGTCAGGAAGGTGATCAGGCCGACGACGAGGATGGCCCACAGCGCGTTCGAGAAGCCGTAGCCGATCGCGATCGAGCCGCCGATGGCCTCGAGGGCGAGGAACGAGGTGGCGCCGAATGCGGTGTTGGCGACGCGGAACTCGCTCCACTTGCGGAAGCTGCGCGGCGTGTAGCGCAGCGCGTAGTCCTCGAGCGTCTCGTTGCCGACCCAGGTGTTGTAGTCCCGGCGGATGCGGAAGATCTTTTGCGTGGCCACGGACACCGGCTTCTCCGACAACGACGGCAGTGCCGGCTCCTGCTTGCAAGAAGCGCTCCCGCTCCTGCTCGTGCCGCGCGAGTGTCGCCGCGCGGCGCGCTCGCGGCGCTACGTCGATTGACGTATTCGCCCGGCGCGCTCGTGGCCGGACAGTGGGCACCAGCGTGAACCACGCGGCACTGCACAGGCTTGGTGCCGTGCGGCATCACGATGCCCTCAACCCGTTCGGAGAACACGATGTCCCACGATCTTCCCGATTCGATCCAACGGCGCCGCCTGCTGCAAGGTGCGGCCGCGCTGCCGCTGGCGGGCCTGCCTGCCCTGGCGCTGGCACAGGCGTTCCCGACCGCCAAGGTCAACACGACGAAGCTGGCGGTCACCGACACCGAGGTGACGGTCGGACAGCTGCATTCGGGCACCGGCACGATGGCGATCTCGGAGACCGGCTCGATCCAGGCCGAGCAGCTCGCGATCGACCAGATCAACGCGATGGGCGGCGTGCTGGGCCGCAAGATCAAGGTCATCAAGGAGGACGGCGCGTCCGACTGGCCGACCTTCGCCGAGAAGTCGAAGAAGCTGCTGGTGAACGACCGCGTCGCCTGCGTGTTCGGCTGCTGGACCTCGGCCTCGCGCAAGGCGGTGCTGCCGATCTTCGAGAAGGAGAACGGCATGCTCTATTACCCGACCTTCTACGAAGGGCTGGAGCAGAGCAAGAACGTCATCTACACCGGGCAGGAGGCGACGCAGCAGATCCTGTGGGGCCTCGACTGGGCCGCCAAGGAGAAGAAGGCGAAGACCTACTTCCTGGTCGGCTCCGACTACATCTGGCCGCGCACCTCGATGAAGATCGGGCGCAAGCACATCGAGGGGCACCTGCCCGGCAGCAAGGTGGTGGGCGAGGAGTACTACCCGCTGGGCCACACCAACTTCAACTCGCTGATCAACAAGATCAAGGTCGCCAAGCCCGACTGCATCTTCGTCGCGGTGGTCGGCGGCTCGAACGTCGCGTTCTACAAGCAGCTGAAGGCGGCCGGCGTCACCGCCGACAAGCAGTTCCTGCTGACGATCTCGGTCACCGAGGACGAGGTGCTGGGCATCGGCGGCGAGAACATGGCCGGCTTCTACGCGTCGATGAAGTATTTCCAGTCGCTGGACAACGCCAACAACAAGGCCTTCGTGTCGGCCTTCCGCGCCAAGTACGGCCCCACCTCGGTGATCGGCGACGTGACGCAGGCGGGCTACCTCGGCCCGTGGCTGTGGAAGGCGGCGGTCGAGAAGGCCGGCAGCTTCGACGTCGACCGGATCGCCGCGGCATCGGCCGGCATCGAGCTGAAGACCGCGCCCGAGGGCTACGTGAAGGTGCACGACAACCACCACCTGTGGAGCAAGACGCGCATCGGCATGGCGCAGGCGGACGGGCAGTTCAAGGTGGTCGCGGAGTCGCCGGGGCTGATCGAGCCGAATCCGTTCCCCAAGGGCTATCAGTGACCTGAACCCCGGGCAGCACGGAGCACGCCATGAGTCTTTCGGAAATGCTGAACATCGGCCTGATGCAGGGCTTCGCCGGCCTGAGCCTGTTCTCCGTGCTGCTGCTGATGGGCCTGGGCCTGGCGATCATCTTCGGGCAGATGGGCGTCATCAACATGGCGCACGGCGAGTTCATGACGATCGGCGCCTACACGATCTACCTGTTCTCGCACCTGGCCGAGAGCTATGCGCCGAAGTTCGTGGCCGTCTACTTTCCGGTCGCGATCGTCGCGGCCTTCGGTTTCGCGTTCGCCGCGGGCTGGGCGGTCGAGTGGCTGTTCATCCGCCACCTGTACCGCCGCCCGCTCGACACGCTGCTCGCCACCTGGGGCCTGTCGCTGGGCATGCAGCAGATCTTCCGCTCGGCCTTCGGCGCCAAGGAAGTGAGCCCGACGCTGCCCGACTGGCTGATGGGCTCGTGGGCACCGTCCGCGGGGCTCGACATCCCGATCAACGGCCTGTTCGTGATGGCCCTGACCCTGGTGGTCACCGGCGGCGTGCTGCTGGCGCTGTACCGCTCGCGATGGGGCCTGCGCGTGCGCGCCACGGTGGCCAACCGCGTGATGGCGAACGCCACCGGCATCAACACGCGCCAGACCGACCGGCTCACCTTCGCGATCGGCTGCGGCATCGCCGGCGTCGCGGGCGCGGCCTTCACCACCATCGGCTCCACCGGCCCGACCAGCGGTTCGCTGTACATCGTCGACGCGTTCCTGGTCGTCACCTTCGGCGGCGCGGCCAGCCTGCTCGGCACCGTGGTCTCGGCCTTCGGCATCGCGCAGACGCAGTCGATCGCCGAGTTCTTCATCACCGGCTCGATGGCCAAGGTGCTGACGCTGTCGCTGATCGTGCTGATCCTGATGCTGCGGCCCCAGGGGCTGTTCGCGGCCAAGGTGCGGCGTTGATGTCTTCCTCCTCCAACAGGGCAATCCGATGAACGGCATCAAGCAGTGGCTGGACCGCAGCGGCATGGGCAGCGTGCTGCTGCTGGCGGTGGTGCTGGCGGTGGTGTTCCCGCTGGCCTTCGACCTGTTCCGGCTCAACCTGGTCGGCAAGTACCTGAGCTACGCCTTCGTCGCGCTGGGCCTGGTCATGCTGTGGGGCTACGGCGGCGTGCTGAGCCTCGGCCAGGGCGTGTTCTTCGGGCTCGGTGGCTACGGCATGGCGATGTTCCTGAAGCTCGAGGCCAGCGACCCGGTCACGACGAAGATCCAGTCGACCCCCGGCATTCCCGACTTCATGGACTGGAACCAGATCACCGCGCTGCCGCTGTGGTGGGAGCCGTTCCGGCATTTCCCGTGGGCGCTGCTCGCGATCCTGGTGCTGCCGACGCTGCTCGCCTTCGTGATCGGCTTCGCGATGTTCAAGCGGCGTGTCGGCGGCGTGTACTTCGCGATCATCACGCAGGCGGTGGCGCTGATCCTCACCGTGCTGATCATCGGCCAGCAGGGCTACACCGGCGGCGTCAACGGCATGACCGACCTGAAGACGCTGCTCGGCTGGGACACGCGCACCAACAGCGCCAAGTACATCCTGTACTTCCTGACGGTGGCGCTGCTGCTGGGCGCGATCGTGCTGTGCACCTGGATCCAGAAGAGCAAGCTGGGCACGCTGCTGCTGGCGATGCGCGACAAGGAGGACCGGGTGCGCTTCTCCGGCTACGACGTCGCGATGTTCCGCGTCTTCGCGTTCTGCCTGGCCGCGCTGCTGTCGGCCATCGGCGGGGCGCTGTTCACGCTGCAGGTGGGCTTCATGTCGCCGTCCCTGGTGGGCATCGTGCCGAGCATCGAGATGGTGATCTTCGCGGCGGTGGGGGGGCGCATGTCGCTGGTCGGCGCGGTGTATGGCGCGCTGCTCGTCAACTTCGGCAAGACCTACTTCTCGGAAAGCTTCCCGGACCTGTGGCTGTTCCTGATGGCGGCGATGTTCCTCGGCGTCGTGCTGGCCTTCCCCGAAGGGCTGGCCGGGTTGTATGCGAACAGGCTGAAGCCCTGGTGGGCGGCGCGCAGGGGCAGGCGCAGCCAGGGTCCGCAGACTGCAGCGGCCTGGAGGGCGTCATGAGCAACACCGATTTCGTGCTGGCGGTCGAGGACCTGACCGTCTCGTTCGACGGCTTCAAGGCGATCGACGCGCTGACGCTCTACGTCGACAAGAACGAGCTGCGCGTGATCATCGGCCCGAACGGCGCCGGCAAGACCACGCTGCTCGACCTGGTCTGCGGCAAGACGCGGGCCAGTGCCGGCAGCATCAAGTTCAAGAACGTCGAGATGAGCCGGCTGCCCGAATACCAGATCGTGCGCTCGGGCATCGGCCGCAAGTTCCAGACGCCGTCGATCTACGAGAACCTGAGCGTGTTCCAGAACCTGGAGGTCTCGTTCCCGCGCGGGCGCGGCGTCTTCGGCGCGCTGGCCTTCAAGCGCGACGCCGGGGTGCGCGATGCGGTGGAGTCGGTGGCGGTGGAGATCGGCCTGGCCGACCAGCTGGAGACCGAGGCCGGGCTGCTGTCGCACGGCCAGAAGCAGTGGCTGGAGATCGGCATGCTGCTGATGCAGGACCCGGAGCTGCTGATGCTGGACGAACCGATCGCCGGCATGAGCGTGCGCGAGCGCGAGCTGACGGCCGAGCTGCTGCAGCGCATCTGCAAGGGCCGCTCGATGATCGTCATCGAGCACGACATGGACTTCGTCAAGCAGATCGCCCACAAGGTGACGGTGATGCACCAGGGGAAGATCCTCGCCGAGGGCTCGATGGAGCAGGTGCAGGCCGACCCGCGCGTGATCGACGTCTACCTCGGTCACTGAGGAACCACGATGCTCACCGTCACCCACCTGCACGTCGCCTACGGCCAGAGCGAGGCCCTGCACGGCATCGACTTCAGCGCGAAGAAGAACGAGACCGTCGCCATCATGGGCCGCAACGGCATGGGCAAGACCACGCTGTTCAAGAGCCTGATGGGCGTGCTGCCGGCCAGGTCGGGCGCGATCTCGGTCGACGGGCAGGACGTCACGAAGGACGAGAGCTTCCGACGCGTGCGCAAGGGACTGGCCTACGTGCCGCAGGGCCGCATGATCTTCCCGGCGCTGACGGTCGAGGAGAACATCCGCACCGGCCTCGAGAACGCCGCCAGCCGGCGCATTCCCGACGAGATCTATGCCCTCTTCCCGGTGCTGTTCGACATGCGCTCGCGCAAGGGCGGCAACCTGTCGGGCGGCCAGCAGCAGCAGCTGGCGATCGCGCGTGCACTGGTGACCGACCCCAAGGTGCTGCTGCTGGACGAGCCGACCGAGGGCATCCAGCCGTCGATCATCAAGGACATCGCGCGTGCGCTGAACGAGATCCGCAAGCGGCGCGAGATCACGATCGTCGTGTCCGAGCAGGTGCTGAGCTTCGCGATGGACGTGGCCGACCGGCTGTTCGTCATCGAAGGCGGGCGCCTGGTGCACGAAAGCCCCCGCGAGGCCACCGACGTGGCCCGCATCAAGCAGTTCCTGTCCGTCTGAGCCCCTGGAGCCCCACCATGCCCGAAACCCTGATCAAGGTCGACCTGAAGCAATCCCCGTACGAGAACGAGAACATCCACAACCGCTGGCACCCGGACATCCCGATGGCCTGCTGGGTCAAGCCGGGCGACGACTTCGTGCTCGAGACCTACGACTGGACCGGCGGCTTCATCCAGAACAACGACAGCGCCGACGACGTGCGCGACATCGACCTGTCGATCGTGCACTTCCTGTCGGGCCCTGTCGGCGTGCACGGCGCCGAGCCGGGCGACCTGCTGGTGGTCGACCTGCTGGACATCGGCGCCAAGCCGGACAGCCTGTGGGGCTTCAACGGCTTCTTCTCGAAGAAGAACGGCGGCGGCTTCCTGACCGACCACTTCCCGCTGGCGCAGAAGTCGATCTGGGACATCCAGGGGATGTTCACGAAATCGCGCCACGTGCCGGGCGTTAACTACGCCGGCCTGATCCACCCCGGGCTGATCGGCTGCCTGCCGGACCCGTCGCTGCTGGAGAAGTGGAACGAGCGCGAGGTCGGCCTGATCGCGACCGAACCCGATCGCGTGCCGCCGCTGGCCAACCCGCCGTTTGCCGCCACCGCCCACATGGGCCGGCTGGGCGGCGACGCGCGCGTCAAGGCGGCGGCCGAGGGTGCCCGCACGGTGCCGCCGCGCGAGCACGGCGGCAACTGCGACATCAAGGACCTGTCGCGCGGCTCGAAGATCTACTTCCCCGTGTACGTGAAGGGGGCGGGCCTGTCGGTGGGCGACCTGCACTTCAGCCAGGGCGATGGCGAAATCACCTTCTGCGGCGCGATCGAGATGGCCGGCTGGGTGCACATGAAGGTCGAGGTGATCAAGGGCGGGATGGCGATGTACGGCGTCAGGAACCCGATCTTCCGGCCCAGCCCGATCACGCCCCACTACAACGACTACCTGATCTTCGAAGGGATCTCGGTCGACGAGGCCGGCAGGCAGCACTACCTGGACGTCAACGTGGCGTACCGGCAGGCCTGCCTGAACGCGATCGAGTACCTGACGAAGTTCGGCTACACCAAGGCGCAGGCGTACTCGATCCTGGGCACGGCGCCGGTGCAGGGGCACATCAGCGGCGTGGTCGACATCCCGAACTCGTGCGCGACGCTGTGGCTGCCGACGCAGATCTTCGATTTCGACATCCGGCCGACCGCCAGCGGGCCCTTGAAATACATCCACGGCGGGCCGGACATCCCGATGTCGCCGGATCTCGCCTGAGCCCGGGGACGCCATGCCGACCTACGACTACCACTGCGCGCAGTGCGGCCCGTTCGATGCGCTGCGGCGCATGGCCGAGCGGGATGTTCCGGCGGGCTGCCCGCGTTGCGCGGCGCCTTCGCCCCGGGCCTGGCTGGCGGCGCCGCGGCTGGCGGACATGCCCGAGGCACGCCGGCTGGCGCTGGCGACCAACGAGCGGGCGCAGCACGAACCGAAGGAATCGGCGCGCTACCGGCATCCGGCCGGTTGCGGGTGTTGCGGCACGCGCGGCGACACCCCGAAGGCGCCGCGGTCATTCGCCGGCAAGCGGCCCTGGATGATCAGCCATTGAATTCCCGGATGGGCATCCGGGCTACATCTGTTTGGCGACCTCGGTCTTGCGACACACGTCGTTGTTGTCGATCTGCACCCACTCGCCGCCGTTCTGCAGGCACACCGCGCGCGCGGTCTGGTGCCTGTCGCGGATGCGCTCCGGCGCCGTCGAGATGCGGAACGCCGCCCCCGCAATGGCCATGATGCTCACGAGCGCGAAGGCGGTGCGTGCGAATCTGGTGCCCATGTCGCTGCTCCCGTGGATGAGGTCGATCGGACGGTGCCGCATCCCGCGACACCGTGGGGCCGATTCTCAGGCATTTGGCGCGACTTTGCTGGATGGCTAGCATCCCCACTTTTGCGCATTTCGCCGCCGATGAAGCCTTTCTTGTCAGATCCGTCCCGCCCTGCCGCCGAACACTGGGCCGAAGACGCCGGCGACGGCGACGTTGCCCAGCTCGACATCCCGCCGCATGCGAGCCGCGAGCGCCGCTTCGAGATCTTCTGCAGCTTCAGCGTGGCGCACCGCAGCGGCGGCGAGGCCTTCCACGGCATGCGCGTGCTGGTCAACGGCGCCCAGGAATGGGCACGCCGCGTCGAGACCCATGCCGGCGCCGATTCGCTGGACGTCCGGCTGCGCCGCACGGTGCCGGTCGGCGAGCCGCTGCGCCTGACCGCCCGCACCGAGGTGCAGGGCGCCCAGCGCGTGCGGCTGGCGATCACGGCCGACGAAGACGATGCCTAGTGCAGGCGCACGGCCGACAGCCCGAGCAGGCCGATCAGCCCGATCGCGATCAGGTAGATCGCGACGATGAAGTTGAGCAGCTTGGGCATCACCAGCACCAGGATGCCGGCGATGAGCGAGATGAGCGGGGTGAGGCTGAAATGGATGTTCAAAGGAGGGTCCTGTCGGTCTGGAAAGGAAAGGTCGCGCCGGGTCTCTAGAATGTCGGCCCGCGCAACACCTGTGCGCACCGATTCTCCCTGGAGCCTGCCGTGGACCTGAAACTGCCGATTGTCATCTTCGACGAACTCACCGAGTCCGTCATCCGTTCGACCGGCACGCTGGACCTGGCGAGCGGCGAGATCCGCAACGTCAAGTACGACGACCACGACAGCGCCGCGCTCGGCCTGCCGGTCGAGGACGAGACCTACGAGTTCACCTCGGGCCTGCTGACCAACGGCAAGCGCGACGTCGAATTCCGCATCGAGGTCGACATCATGTCGGGCGCCTACTCGGTGACGCCCAGCGAGTTGCTCGAGCTGAAGGGCCGCGCCGCCAAGCTGTTCTCGACCAAGTAACGAGAGCCCGCTACCCTTGGCGCCTCCAGCAACGCCACCGGAGCCCGCCATGCCGTCCACGCCCGAAGCCCGGATCCTGATCGCCCAGGGTGGCGGCCCGACCGCGGTGATCAACCAGTCGCTGGTCGGCGCGGTGCTGGCGGCACGCCACTTCCCCGAGGTGACGGCCGTCTACGGCGCTCGCCACGGCGTGCGCGGCATCGTCGACGAGGATTTCATCGACCTCGCGCGCGAGACCACGCCGCACCTGGAGGCCGTGGCCGCGACGCCCGCGTCTGCCCTGGGCAGCACCCGCGACAAGCCCGACCTCGCCTACTGCCGCGCCATCCTGAAGGTGTTGCAGGCGCACCGCATCAGCCACTTCCTGTACATCGGCGGCAACGACTCATCCGACACGGTGCGCATCGTCAGCGACGAGGCGCGCCAGGCCGGCCACCCGCTGCGCTGCGTCCACGTGCCGAAGACGATCGACAACGACCTGGTGGGCAACGACCACACGCCGGGCTTCGCGTCGGCCGCCCGCTTCGTCGCCCAGGCCTTTGCCGGCGCCACCCTCGACAACGCGGCGCTGCCCGGCGTCTACCTCGGCGTCGTGATGGGGCGGCACGCGGGCTTCCTGACCGCCGCCGCGGCGCTCGGCGCGCGCCATCCGGACGACGGGCCGCACCTGATCTACCTGCCCGAGCGCGTGTTCGAGCGCGACCGCTTCCTGGCCGACGTGAAGGCCACCCACGACCGGCTCGGGCGCTGCGTGATCGCCGTCTCCGAGGGCATCCACGACGCCTCCGGCGAGCCGATGGCGGCCACGCTGGCGCACGGCGGCATCGAGCGCGACGCGCATGGCAACGTGCAGCTGTCGGGCACCGGCGCGCTGGCCGACCTGCTGTGCGACCTCATCAAGGACCGGCTGAAGATCAAGCGCGTGCGCGGCGACACCTTCGGCTACCTGCAGCGCTCCTTCCTCGGCTGCGTGTCGGATGTCGACCAGCGCGAGGCGCGCGAGGTCGGCGAGACGGCCGTGCACCATGCGCTGCGCGGCGAGCGCGACGGCTCGGTGGCGATCCAGCGTTGTGGCGACTACGCGGTGCGCTACGAGCTGCTGCCGCTGGAGGCGGTGGCCGGCAAGACCCGCGTGATGGAAGACGCCTTCATCGCCGACAGCGGGCACGGCGTCACCGAGGCGTTCCGGCGCTACCTGCAGCCCCTGCTGGGCAGCGACATGCCGCAGGCGCATCGGCTGCGCGGGCACGCGGTGGCGAAGCGGCTGCACACCGGCTGAAGCCCGTCGATCGGGCCGCGGGTGGGGAATGTCCTACCGGAAGTGCCGTCCCTCGCTGACTGCCAGCGAACCCGCATCGCGGTCTGATGGAGGTCCATCCCTCGAAAGGACCCTCCGATGAAACACAAGATGCTCCTGTTGTCCGCCCTGATCGCCGGCGCCTTCGGCTCGCAGGCCGTGCTGGCCCAGGCCACCACCGACGACCCGTCCGCGCCGAAGACGCGCGAACAGGTGAAGGCCGAAACCAAGGCCGCTGCCGCCGAGGGCAAGAAGGTGCCGATCGGCGAACAGCACAAGAACAAGCGCAAGCCGGCCACGTCGGAAACGACGCGTGAGCAGGTGAAGGCCGACACCAAGGCCGCCAAGGCCATGGGCGAGATGAAGACGACCGAAGGCGAGCTCGACAAGCTGCCGCCGCCGGCCGCCGGCTCGGCCGCCCCGGCGGACCGTGCCGACGTCAAGGCCGAAACCAAGCGCGCGATGAAGAACGGCGAGATCGAGCGCAGCGAAGAGTCGGGCAAACCAAAGAAGTAACGCCTAGGGCGTGGCGGGTGGGGTGGCGGGCGCCGCCCAGGTCGCCCGCACCACCTCGCCCTGCAGCAGGCTCAGCGTGCGGTTCTCGATGCGGTAGCCGTCCACCTGCCCGAGCATCGCCAGCACGGCCTGCTCCTGCTTCATCTGGGGCTCGGCGCAGGCCATGCGCGTGGTCGCCAGCGGTGACAGCGTCAGCAGGGTGCCGCGCTGCGCGTAACGCCCCATCAGCCGGTTGCAGCCGGTGTGGCCGCTCAGCTGTTTCGCACTGCGGCTCAGCACCAGTTGCACCGGGGTGCCACCGGCGACGGGGGCCTGCGCCACGCCGTCCAGCGTCTGCAGCGTCCAGCGCGTGCCCCGCAGCGGCGAGTTGAGGTCTTGCATCCGGTCGGCGGCCCAGCCTGGGGCGGATGTGGCGACCGCCGCGCCCAGCACGGTGAGTCGAAGCAGGGACAGGAACATGGCGCAACCCGGTGTCGTGGTCCGTCATTGTCCCATCCGGCCCCGGGACTACCATCGCAGCCCTGAAGGAGTTTGCGATGCAAGAGTGGCTGCTCAGGCTGAACCAGTATTTTCCGATCCGCTATGCCACCTGGCTGTTGTGCGGCGTGGGCTTGATGCTCAGCGCGTTCACCGCGGTTGCCTTCCGCGTCGGCCTGCCGTGGCTGCTGCTGTTCGCGCTGCTGGTGGCGGTCGGCCTGCGCGACGTGCTGCAGTCGCGCCATTCGGTGCTGCGCAACTACCCGGTCATCGGCCACCTGCGCTTCCTGCTCGAATTCATCCGCCCCGAGATGCGCCAGTACTTCATCGAGGGCGACAACGAGGCGGCGCCGTTCTCGCGCCAGCAGCGCTCGCTGGTCTACCAGCGCGCCAAGGGCGATTCCGACAAGCGGCCGTTCGGCACGCAGATGGACGTCGGCGCGCTCGGCTACGAATGGATCAACCATTCGCTCGCGCCGACCGAGCTGCCGACGCACGACTTCCGCGTGATGATCGGCGCTGGCCGCGCACAGCCCTACTCCGCCAGCGTGTTCAACATCTCGGCGATGAGCTTCGGTGCGCTGTCGGCCAATGCCATCCTGGCGCTGAACGCCGGTGCCCAGCGCGGCGGCTTCGCGCACGACACCGGCGAGGGCAGCATCAGCCGCCACCACCGCCAGAACGGCGGCGACCTGATCTGGGAGATCGGCTCCGGCTACTTCGGCTGCCGCAACCCGGACGGCAGCTTCAACGAGGAACGCTTCGCCGAGAACGCGCGCAGCCCGCAGGTCAAGCTGATCGAGCTGAAGCTGAGCCAGGGCGCCAAGCCCGGCCATGGCGGCGTGCTGCCCGGCCCGAAGGTGACGCCCGAGATCGCCGAGGCGCGCGGCGTCGCGACCTGGGTCGACTGCATCTCGCCGTCGCGCCATAGCGCCTTCTCGACGCCGGTGGAGATGATGCAGTTCATCGACCGGCTGCGCACGCTGTCCGGCGGCAAGCCGACCGGCTTCAAGCTGTGCATCGGCCACCCCTGGGAGTGGTTCGCGCTCGCCAAGGCCATGCTCGTCACCGGCATCACGCCCGATTTCATCGTGGTCGACGGGGCCGAGGGCGGCACCGGCGCGGCGCCGCTGGAATTTACCGACCACGTCGGCGCGCCGCTGCAGGAAGGCCTGCTGCTGGTGCACAACACGCTGGTCGGGCTGAACCTGCGCGACAAGGTGAAGCTGGGCTGCGCCGGCAAGGTGGTCAGCGCGTTCGACATCGCGCGGATGATGGCGCTCGGGGCCGACTGGTGCAACGCGGCGCGGGGCTTCATGTTCGCGCTCGGCTGCATCCAGGCCCAGGCCTGCCACACCGGCAACTGCCCGACCGGCGTCAGCACGCAGGACGCGCAGCGCCAGCGCGCGCTGGTGGTGCCGACCAAGGCCGAGCGCGTCTACCGCTACCACCAGAACACGCTGCACGCGCTGAAGGAACTGGTGCAGGCGGCCGGGCTGGCCCACCCCGGCGAGATCACCGCGGCGCACATCGTGCGGCGCTCGTCCGACCACGAAGTGAAACTGCTGGCCAACCTGCTGCCCTTCCTGAAGCCGGGCGTGCTGCTGGACGGCAGCGAGCCGACGCTGAACGTCTTCAGGCTGTACTGGCCGCTGGCGCAGGCCCACAGCTTTGCAATGGTTTCCCCTGTCAGTTAGCACCCCCGCGAGTGAGGGGGTGGCCCCCGGTCATGGGGATGCACCGCCCCGGGGCACGGCGAAGAATGAGCGATCTTCCGCGCCGAACGTGACCCCATGCCGTCCCTCGTCCTCCTGCAGCGCGATCACGAGGCCAGCCCTCGCCTCGCCGCGCTCATCGCCGCCGCGCCGGGCTTCCGGGTGGCCGGCACCGTCCACACGGCCGAAGAGGCGCGCGTGCTGATCGCCCGCACCAACCCGGACATCCTGGTGACCGACCTGCGCGTGCAGGACGGCCCGGTCGACGGCCTGCTCGGCGACCTGCGCCAGGGCGGGCGCCGCACGCGGCCGCAGGTGCTGGTGACGCTGATGTCGCACGATGACGCGGTGTTGCTGCAGGCCTTGCGGGCCGGTGCCGACGGCTACTGGGTGCATGCCAATTCGCCCGAGGCGCTGATCGAGAGCCTGCAGGAGGTGGCGCGCGGCGAGTCGCCGATGTCGCCGACGATCGCGCGCCAGGTGCTGTCGCATTTCGAGTCGCCGGCCCACCGCCGGCTGGCGGACACCATGACCGAGGCGCTGAACCCGCTGGTGCTCACCGGCATGGAGCGGCAGATCCTGCAGTGGCTGGCCCAGGGCTACCTGATCGACGAGATCGCGCAGCAGTGGCACGCCAGCGTGCACACGGTGGCCTGCGGCATCCGCCGCGTCTACCAGAAGCTGCAGTTCGACATCCGCGCCAACGGCTTGTCGATGAATTAGGGCGGGGCGGTGTCGATGAAGCTCTGCCGGGCGGCGAGTTTCTCGTACAGCTTGGCCAGGTTCGGGTGGCTGCCGCGCCAGTCGATGTGCGCAAAGCGGAAATCGAGGTAGCCGAGCGCGCAGCCGGTGGCGATGTCGGCCAGCGTGAAGTGGTTGCCCGAGCACCAGGCCTTGTCGCCCAGGCCCTGGCCCATCGCCGCCACGCAGGCATGCACCTTGTCCATCTGACGGCTGATCCAGGCCGCGCTGCGCTGGCCGTCGCTGCGGCCGGCCCAGTTCTGCTCGAGGCGGGCCAGGATGGCGGCGTCCTGCAGGCCGTCGCCCAGCGCTTCCCAGGTGCGCACCTCGGTGCGTTCGCGGCCGGTCTCGGGGATCAGCTTGCCCACCGGCGAGCGGGTGTCGATGTACTCGACGATCACGCGCGAGTCGAACACCGCCTCGCCGCCTTCCATCACCAGCACCGGCACCTTGCCCAGCGGGTTGGACTTCATGATCGCGTCATTCGCCCACACGTCTTCCAGTTCGAACTGGTAGTCGAGCTTCTTTTCCGCCATCACGATGCGCACCTTGCGCACGTAAGGGCTAGCGAGCGAGCCGATGAGTTTCATTGTGGGGTGTCCCTGGATGCCGGCCGATTCTATCGAAGGGTGCGCCCCGCGAAGGCACCGATCCGTGGGATGCCGGTGTTAGAGTTTTGTGGAGGGAGAGCGCCGGCACCAGTACAGCACGGCGCAGCACGAACATGTCGACGCCACGAGAAGTCCCGTCCGGCCCCGAGGCCGATCCGCCGGCCCAGCACGCCAGCATCGACAGCGCCGGCGTTACCGGCGTCGTCTCGACGCTCGGCACCACGTTGCCGCCGTCGTCGGGCTACTCCACGCTCAACGGCACGCTGCACGAGCGCATGGCGATCCGCTTCACCGGCTCGGGCAGCGAATACTTCCGCATCTGGATCGTCAACCTGCTGCTGATCCTCGTCACCGGCGGCTTCTACTTCCCGTGGGCCAAGGTGCGGCGGCTGCGCTACTTCCACGGCAACACGCTGGTGGCCGGGCAGCCGCTGGGCTTCCATGGCGACCCGAAGAAGATGCTGCGCGGCTTCCTGCTGGTGGCGCTGCTGGGCGGGCTGTACTCGGTGGCCGGGCAGTTCTCGCCGGTCGCCGGGCTGGTCGCGTTCGTGATCGTCGCGCTGATCTGGCCGGCGCTGTTCAAGGCCTCGCTGCAGTTCCGCCTGGCCAACACCAGCTGGCGCGGGCTGCGCTTCCGGTTCAACGGCAGCGTGGGCGGCGCCTACCGCGCGCTGCTGCCGCTGTTCGTGCCGAGCGCCGTCATCGTCGCCGGTGTCGCGGCGGTGCCCGACCAGCTCCACCCGCCGCACTGGTTCGATGCGCTGATGTTCTCGACCATGGGTCTCACGGCGCTGCTGCTGCCGCTGCTGATCTGGAACCTCAAGAAGTACCAGCACGACCACTACGCCTTCGCGCAGCTGCAGACCGAACTGCGGGCGGGCCTCGGCGCGTTCTATGCGCTGTGCCTGAAGAGCCTGGGGGTGTTCGTGCTGGCCGGCGTCATCGCCGGGGTCGTCATCACCGCGCTGGCCTACGGGCTGGGCCACAACCTGGTGGAGGTGGCCGGCGGGCGCGCCAACCGCACCGCGATGATGGTGTTCGGCTTCGTCATCATCTTGGGCACCTTGCTGATGGTGCAGGCCCTCGCGATGCCCTACTTCACGTCGCGCCTGCAGAACCTGCTGTGGTCGCGCACCGGCAACAGCCAGCTGCGCTTCAAGAGCCAGCTGCGCTTTCGCTCGCTGCTGCGCGTGACGCTGCTGAACTGGCTGCTGATGGTCGTCACGCTCGGCCTGTACTGGCCGTTCGCGCGCGTCGCGCTGGCGCGGCTGCGCCTCGAATCGGTCAGCGTCGTCAGCCGCATCACGCCCGATGCGCTGGTCGCCCAGGCCAGCCAGGGCGGGGATGCCGCCGGCGATGCGGCGGCCGATCTGTTCGGCCTCGACATCGGCCTGTGAACGCAGCCTCGTCCCCCGAGCTCGACGTCGGTTACTTCGACGGCCGCAGCGCGCGCAGCCACCGCGTGCGCATCCGCGTCAGCGGCGAGCGGCTGCTGGTCGCCGGCGACGGCATCGCGCGCAGCGTGCCGCTGGCCGAGGTGCAGTGGCCCGAGCGCACGCGGCACGGCCCGCGCGTCGCCCACCTGCAGGACGGCGGCGCGCTGCATGCCGACGACAGCGCCGGCTGGGACGCCTGGGCAGCGGCCAGCGGCCGGGGCGACACGCTGGTCGTCAAGGCGCAGCAGAGCTGGCGCTGGGTCGGCGCCGCCGTGCTCGCCTTTGCGCTGCTGCTGGCCGCCGGCTACCTGTGGGGGCTGCCGTGGGCCTCGCGCGCCGTCGTCGCGCTGCTGCCGCAGACGGTGGACCAGAAGATCGGCGAGATCGCGCGCCAGTCGGTCGAAGACCAGATGGTGCAGGCCAGCGCGCTGCCGCTCGCGCAGCAGGAGCGCCTCCGCGTCGCGTTCGAGCGCGCCGTCGCACAGGCCTGGCCGGGCGGTGCGCCGCGCCATGAACTGCTGTTTCGCCGCGGCAAGGACAAGAGCCTGGGCCCGAACGCGTTCGCGCTGCCGGGCGGCACGATGGTGCTGACCGACGAGCTGGTGACGCTGGTCGAGGGCGACGAGGCAGTGATCGTCGGCGTGCTCGGCCACGAGCTGGGCCACGTGCGGCATCGCCACGGGCTGCGCCAGCTGGTGCAGGTGACGGCGCTGGGCGTGGTCAGCAGCGCGGTGCTGGGCGACTTCAGCAGCCTGCTGGCCGGCGTGCCGCTGCTGCTGGGGCATGCCGGCTATGCGCGCGATGCCGAGCGCGAGGCCGATGCCGACAGCGTGCACCTGATGCGCGCGGCCGGCATCGCGCCGGACGCGATGGTGCGCTTCTTCGAGAAGGTGGCGGCCGAGCGCGCCAGGCAGCCGGCCGCGGTGCCGTCGTGGCTGGGCATCGCGATCGCGTCGCACCCGGCGGACGAGGAGCGCATGCGCTACTTCCGCGAGGCCTCGGCTCAGCGCTGAAGCGTCCAGTCCACCGTCGCGGGCCGGCCGGGCAGTGACAGCGCCGCGGTCGCGGCCGGCGTCTGGGCGATGACCCGCCCGCCGCGTACCACCGCGAGCCGTGTCGCCCGCAGCCGGATCGCCTCGACCGGGTCGCGCGCCTGCAGCAGCACGAAGTCGGCCTTCGCCCCTACCGCGAGGCCGTAGTCCGGCAGCCCGAGGATCTTCGCGCTGTTCACCGTCACCGCATCGAAGCAGGCCCGCATCTGCGACTGCGCCGTCATCTGCGCGACGTGCAGGCCCATCTGCGCCACCTCCAGCATGTCGGCGCTGCCCGACGAGTACCACGGGTCCATCACGCAGTCGTGCCCGAAGCCGACGTTGACGCCGGCGGCCATCAGCTCGGGCACGCGCGTCATGCCGCGGCGCTTCGGGTAGGTGTCGTGCCGGCCCTGCAGCGTGATGTTGATCAGCGGGTTCGCGACCGCGTGCACCTGCGCCTCGGCGATCAGCGGCAGCAGCTTGCTGACGTAGTAGTTGTCCATCGAGTGCATCGAGGTCAGGTGCGAGCCGGTGACGCGGCCGTGCAGTCCGAGCCGCTGCGTGTGGAAGGCCAGCGTCTCGATGTGGCGCGAAAGCGGGTCGTCGCTCTCGTCGCAGTGCATGTCGACGCGCAGCCCGCGCTCGGCGGCCAGCTCGCACAGGATGCGCACGCTCTCGGCACCGTCGGCCATCGTGCGCTCGAAGTGCGGGATGCCGCCGACCACGTCGACGCCGCGGTCCAGGGCGCGCTTCAGGTTGGCCAGTGCGGTCGGCGCGCGCAGCACGCCGTCCTGCGGGAAGGCGACCAGCTGCAGGTCGAGGTACGGTTTCACGCGCTGCTTGACGTGCAGCAGCGCATCGACGGCGAGCAAGCGGTCGTCGCAGACGTCGACGTGCGAGCGGATCGCGAGCAGCCCCTTGGCCACCGCCCAGTCGCAGTACTGCAGCGCGCGCTCGACCAGCGCGTCCTGCGTCAGCAGCGGCTTCAGCTCGCCCCACAGCGCGATGCCCTCGAGCAGCGTGCCGCTCTGGTTGACGCGCGGCAGGCCGTGGCTGAGCGTCGCATCCATGTGGAAGTGGGCGTCGACGAAGGGCGGCGACAGCAGCAGGCCCTGGCCGTCGATCAGCGTCGCGCCTTCGGGCGGCGCGAGGTTGGGCGCAATCGCGGCGATGCGCCCGTCGCGCGACAGGACGTCCTGGCCGTGGCGGCCGTCGGGCAGGGTGACGTTGCGAACGAACAGCATGCGGCTTCTCCGTTGACATGACCTCGCAGGTCATCGACTGGATGCAGGCAAGCCGCGACCATGCAGCCATGTCCTCTCCACTCAACCCCCAAGGAGCATTCATGAATGATGCCAGCACCACCGTCCAGCGCTACCTCGCGATCTGGAACGAACCCGATGCCGCGCAGCGCGCGCGCCTGATCGCCGAGCTGTGGTCGGCCGATGCGCGCTACACCGACCCGCTGGCCGACGTGCGCGGCCACGAGGGGATCAGCGGCCTGGTCGGCGCCGTGCAGCAGCACTACCCCGGCCACCGCTTCGAGCCGCACGGCAGCGTCGATGCGCACGGACGCCACCTGCGCTTCTCGTGGGAGCTGCGCGACGCGAGCGGCCGCGGCGTGGCGCGCGGCACCGACTTCGCCGAGCTGCTGGACGACCGGCGCCTGCGCAGCGTCACCGGTTTCCTCGACCCCGTGCCCCTCTGAAGGAGTCGCCATGAATGGCATCGATCTCGTTCCGCTCGCCGTCGGCCACATGATCGGCCTCGGCGCCATCGGCTCCTGCCTGGGTGTCGGCGTGATGGCCAGCAAGTACCTCGAAGCCTCGGCGCGCCAGCCCGAGCTGATGGAGCCGCTGCAGCAGAAGGTGTTCCTGCTGGTCGGCGTGCTCGACGGCGCGTTCATCATCGCGACCGGCATCGGGCTGTGGTTCGCGACGGCCAATCCGTTCAAGGGCTGAGCGGACGTCCGGACAGTGTCCGCCGGGTGTCCGCGGACACTGCTGCGACACCACCAGCTCGCGCCAACTGCTTGATCTGAAACGGAAATCCTTCGCAGGCCGGGCGGGCACGGGCGTTGCAATCCCAGGCGGGACAACCGCCAGGACGCCCGATGATCCGCGACACCTCCGCCCAGGACCAGCCTCTGCCGCCCCGCTCGCGCGCCCGCCCGCTGTTGGCCATCGGCATCGCGGTGGCCGCGCTGGTGGCGGTGGCGCTGGCCTCGCCCGGTCTGCGCCACGGCTTCGCGTCCAGCCACTCGGTGGCCGCGTCGCGCCTGGTGATCGCCGAGGTGCAGCGCGGCCCCTTCGTGCGCGACATCGCGGCCGAAGGCAAGGTGGTCGCCGCGGCCAGCCCGACGCTGTATGCGGCGAGCGGCGGTGCCGCGAGCCTGAAGGTGCATGCCGGCGACAAGGTGGTCAAGGGCCAGCTGCTGGCGGTGATCGACAGCCCGGAGCTGGCCGCCCGGCTGGCGCAGGAGCTGTCGA
Organism: Rhizobacter sp. P2_D12; assembly: GCF_056404395.1. Lineage (NCBI taxonomy): Bacteria > Pseudomonadati > Pseudomonadota > Betaproteobacteria > Burkholderiales > Sphaerotilaceae > Rhizobacter > Rhizobacter sp. P2_D12. Next base: position 66,763 of record NZ_JBFUEB010000022.1, read on the forward strand.
ACGCCGACGCGATGAAGGCCGACGTGTTGCGCGCCGAGGTCGATGCGAAGCAGCAGCGCAGCGCGCTGCAGGGCGCGTACGACGCGGCGCGCATCGACCACGGCAGCGCCCAGAACGACCTGGCGCGCCAGCAGAAGGCCTTCGAGGCCGGCGCGGTGCCGGGCATGCAGGTCGACCATGCGCGAGACACGCTGCAGAAGGCGCGCATCGCGCTCGACCATGCCGAGGCCGGCCTGCGGCTGAAGGACGACAGCCTGAAGTTCGACGTGCAGGCCAGGCAGCTCGCGCATGCGCGCCAGCTGCTGCTGGTGAAGGACCTGCAGCGCCAGGTCGAAGGCCTGGCGCTGCGCTCGCCGGTCGACGGCCAGGTCGGCCAGCTGTTCATCGCCGAGCATGCCAATGTCGCGAAGGACGCGCAGCTGCTGTCGGTGGTCGACCTGTCGGCGCTGGAGGTGCAGATGCAGGTGGCCGAAAGCTTCGCACGCGAACTCGCCGTCGGCATGCCGGGCGAGATCGCCGGCAACGGCCGCAACTGGCCGGCGCGCATCAGCGCGGTGTCGCCCGAGGTCGTCAACAACGAGGTCGCGGCGCGGCTGCGCTTCAGCGGCGAGACGCCGGACCAGCTGCGCCAGAACCAGCGCCTGTCGGTGCGCGTGCTGCTCGACCGCCGCGACAACGTGCTGGTGGTGCAGCGCGGCAGCTTCGTCGACGAATCCGGCGGCGCGCAGGCCTACGTGCTGCGCGACGGCATCGCGTGGAAGACTCCGATCCGCACCGGCGCGCGCAGCCTCGACAAGGTCGAGATCCTGTCCGGCCTGCAGCCCGGCGACCGCGTCGTCATCTCGGGCGCCGAGGCCTTCCAGGGCGCCGCGCAGGTCACCGTCAGCCAGTGATGAACTCCTTCTTCGAACCAGGGACCCCACCATGCTCAAGATGACCGGCCTGTCCAAGGTCTACCGCACCGAGGTGATCGAGACCTATGCGCTGCGCGCCTTCAACCTGGAGGTCCAGGAGGGCGAGTTCGTCGCGGTGACCGGCCCGTCGGGTTCCGGCAAGACCACCTTCCTGACCATCGCCGGGCTGCTCGAGGCGTCGACCGCCGGCAGCTACCGGCTCGACGGCGTCGAGGTCGCGCAGCTGGACGACAACGCCCGCTCGCGCATCCGCAACGAGAAGATCGGCTTCGTGTTCCAGGCCTTCAACCTGATCCCGGACCTGAACATCGCCGACAACGTCGAGGTGCCGCTGCGCTACCGCGGCATGAAGGCCGACGAGCGGCGCCGGCGCGTGCGCGATGCGCTGGAGAGGGTCGGGCTGGCGGCGCGCGAGCGGCATTACCCGGCCGAGCTGTCGGGCGGGCAGCAGCAGCGCGTCGCGATCGCGCGGGCGCTGGCCGGCAGCCCGCGGCTGCTGCTGGCGGATGAACCGACGGGCAACCTCGACAGCCAGATGGCGCGCAGCGTGATGGCGCTGCTGGAAGACCTGCACCGCGACGGCGCGACCATCGTGATGGTGACGCACGACCCGCAGCTTGCGGCGCGGGCGCAGCGCAACGTGCACGTGGTGGATGGCCAGGTCGTCGACGTCTCGGACGAACTCCGTTTGCGCGCCTGACATGCCGAATTCCCGTAGCCCGGATGCCAATCCGGGACTCGTCGGTCACTTGCTTCCCGGATTGGCATCCGGGCTACTTCTTGTGGTCGCGTCGTCGATGGCGCATGCCGACGACCTGTTGCAGGTCTACCAGCAGGCGCGCCGTGCCGACCCGGTATTGGCGACGGCAAGCGCCCAGCGCGCCGTGGCGGGCGAAAGTGTCGTGATCGCCCGCGGCCCGCTGTTGCCGCAAGCCTCGGCCGGCCTGTCGTTCGAACGCAGCCAGGCGGACGATCGCAACAGCCAGCGCGCCGCTGCGTTGACCGTCACCCAGTCCCTGGTCGACGTCGGCCGGCTGTCGCAGCTGCAGGCCGCCACCGCGCAGGCCGAGGCGCAGGACGCGCTGTACCGCGCCGCCGAGCAGGCCCTGTGCGCGCGCGTCGCCCAGGCCTATTTCGACGTGCTGACCGCCGACGATGCGGTGCGTCAGGTCGAGGCCAACGAAGATGCGTTCCGCCAGCAGGTCGAGCAGGCCGACCAGCGCTGGCGCAACGGCCTGTCGGCGCAGGTCGACCTCGACCAGGCGCGCGCCTACCATGCGGCCGCGCGCGCCACCAGCATCGCGACGCGCCAGGCGCGCGACGGGGCGCGCGAGGCGCTGGCCGAGATCACCGGCCAGCCCACCGGCGCGCTGAGCCGGCTGCAGGACGCCTTGCCGATGGAGCCGCCGGCGCCGGCCGAGCCGCAGGCCTGGGTCGAGGCCGCGCTGGCCGCCAACCCGTCGCTGCAGGCGCAGCGCCACCTCGTCGACGCGGCCGGCGACGACATCGCGGCGGCACGCGCCGCCCACCTGCCGACGCTCGGCGCCAGCCTCGGCCTCGGCCGCGCGGCGGCCTGGCCGCTGCCGTCCGCG
>NZ_JBFUEB010000023.1:0-67059 GCF_056404395.1 Rhizobacter sp. P2_D12
GTGCAGGCCCCCGCGCCGGTGCGGGCCGTGCCGGCGCCGGCCCCCGCCCCGGTGCGTGCGGTGCCCGCGCCGGCGCCCGTGCCGAGTGACCGCCTGGGCCAGGTCAGCAGCATCGAGCCCATCACCGCCACCTCGAAGCCGACCGGCGTCGGTGCGGTCGCGGGCGGCGTGCTTGGCGGCGTGCTGGGCCACCAGATCGGCAGCGGCACCGGCCGCGACGTCGCGACGGTCGCCGGCGCCGTCGGTGGCGCGGTGGTCGGCAACAAGGTCGAGAAGAATCGCTCCGAGAAGGTCGTCGGCTACCGCGTGCACGTGACGCTGGACAACGGCCAGCAGCGCAGCTTCGAGCAGTCGGGCAGCAGCGGCCTGCAGGTCGGCGACCGGGTCCGCGTCGACGGCAACCAGATCCGACGCGTCTGAGCGCCGGCCACCGGCTGTGCTTACACTCGGGCGTTGCCGCCGCGGCGCGGCTTGCGAGGAGTCGGCCCGTGGCCATCAGCTGGATCAGCGCACTCAAGGTCATCCCCTGGGGTGACGTGATCGAGGCCGCGCCCGGCCTCGTCAAGGGCGCCCGCAAGATCTTCACCCGCACGCAGGCCGACAGCGCGCCGCCGGCTTCCGATGCCGCGTCGCCACAGGACCGCATCGAGCAGCTCGAGGCCACGGTCGCGCGCCTGGCCGAGCAGCAGCAGGCCAGCGCCGCGCTGCTCGAATCGCTGGCCGAACACAACGCCCAGGTGGTGGCCGCGATCGAGGTGCTGCGCCTGCGCAGCAAGCTGCTGGCGGGCGCCTGCGGGGTGTTGCTCGCGGCGCTGGTCGCCGGGGCCGCCTGGACGCTGCGCTGAGGGCCTGGCGATGGACCGCGTGCAGCTCGACACCGCGCCGGCCCGCGCGCTGACGGCCGCGACGCAGCCGGTGCGCCACCTGCGCCAGATCCTGCTGTGGCCGCTGCGCCTGGTGCCGCCCGAAGGCGCGGCGCGCGGCAGCAAGCCCTGGGAGCTGCTGCGCAACCTGCCCGGCTCGCCGTGGCGCGAGGAGGTCGACGAGTTCACCGGCGACGCCACGCGCTTCCACGAGCGGCACTACAACGAGTTCGTCAGCTTCCTGCCCTACGTGCAGCGCTTTCTTTATGGCGAAGGGCGCGCGCGGCGCGGGGCCGGCCAGGGCGATGCCGGTTCGCCGATGCGCGTGTTCCGCCGCCACGACGTGAAGGCGGTGCGCGTGACGGCGCATGCCGGTGCCGTGCCGCTCACGCTCGAGATCGTCCACGCCGACTTGTACTTCTTCTACGACATCGACGTCGTGATGCTGAACCTCGAGGTCGCGGCCAGCGACCTGACGCTGGCCCAGGCGCAGGACCTGCTCTACCGCTTCGGCCGCGGCTATCCCGCCGGCTGGGACGCCGATGGCGCGCCGCTGCACGGCATGCACGGCGTCGAATGGCTGGGGGCCGAGGGGGCGGTGCTGGCGCGTTCCGATTCGCAGGTGCGCGACGCCTTCCTGGCCCACGTCAGCGAGCACCGCGCGCCGCGCATCGCGTCGCACTGGGCCTTCATGCTGCAGCCGCTGGTCAGCGACCATTCCGACGAGCCCGGGCTGCTGCGCTACCGCCAGATCGAATACCACCGCATGCCCGTGATGGGCTACCTGGCGGTCGACGACCCGGCCAGCCTGACGCGCGGCGACTTCATCCGCCTGGGCCTGGTGATCGGCGGCAGCGAGGCCGAGACGGCGCTGCCGTTCGCGCAAGCCCACCTGTCCGATTTCGAGCAGCGCTTCTGCTACGACCGCTTCTGGGTCGACGCGGGCCTCGCGCCGCGCACGCGCTACCTGTGCAGCGGCCATTCGCTGATCGTCGTCGGCGATGCGCGCTCGGTGTTCTACAACTGCCGCGACCGCGGCGTGCTGGCGCAGTTCCGCCACCAGCACTTCATGCTGTTCCTGATCGCACACTTCCAGAAGGCGTCGCTGCTGATGTTCTCCGACGTGCTGGTCGAGGCGCTGAAGCAGCTGGACATCGGCAACCCGGCCAGCGTGCGCCGCTTCAAGCGCGCGATCCGCGCGAGCTTCGAATCCTTCCTGCGCTTCACGCACCGCTACTGGTTCCACCAGGTGTCCGACCAGGCCCAGGTGCGGGCGCTGTTCCGGATGTGCTCGACCCACCTCGGGCTGGACAGCCTGTACGCCGAGGTCAAGGAGCGCATCGCCGACATGAACGGCTACCTCGACGCCGACAGCCTGCGCCGCCAGGCCAACACCGTCGTGCGGCTGACGGTGGTCACGATCCTCGGGCTGATCGGCACCGTCACCACCGGCTTCCTCGGCATGAACCTGCTGGCCGAGGCAGACGCGCCGCTGCCACGCAAGCTGTGGATGTTCGGCGTCGTCTTCGTGCTGACGACGGTGCTGACCTTCTACACGATGGCCAAGTCGAAGGGCCTGTCGGATTTCCTGGACGCGCTGTCCGACGAGCGGCTGTCGACCTGGACCAAGTTCAAGGCGCTCATCGCCGTGTGGCGGCGACCGCTCGATTGACCGAGGCCGGGATGCTGTCGCGCGCGATCGGCGCGCCGGCCTGCACCGCGGCCACCCAGTCGGCGGTCGACGTCACCGCGGCGAAGCGGCTGTGGAAGACGACGCTGAACACGCGGTGGATCTCCTCGGCGCTGGCGCTGCCGGCCGCATTGGCATAGGGCACCGCACCGGTCGCATCGGCCAGGAACTCGACCGCGAAGCCGCGGTGTGCCGCCTCGAGGATGGTCGACGCATTGCAGTTCTGCGTCATGTAGCCGGTGATGGCCAGCGTGTCGATCTCGTGCCGCGCCAGCCAGTCGGCGAAGTCGGTGCCGGCGAAGACGCTCGGCCGGCCTTTCTCGATCAGGTGCTCGCGCGGGCGGCTCGCCACCACCTCGTGCAGCGCCCAGCCGGGCGAGCCGGCCGCGAACAGCGGCGCTGCGGCAGCCTCGCCGTGCTGGACCACCACCACCGGCACGCCGGCGGCACGCGCCGCATCCATCGCGCGGCCGATCCGGGCAAGGCTTTGCGACACCGGCGGGTGCTCGATCGGCAGCTTGCCGGTGACGTATTCGTTCTGCACGTCGATGACGACGAGGGCACGGCGGGGCGGGGTGGGCATGGCGGGTTCTCCTGGGTTGACGGGATGGATTCTTGCGCCGGGCCGGGTCGTGCGACAGTGGCCCGAATGCCAGCTTTCGATAAGATCGGGCCATGCCTCGCCCGCACCGCGTCGCCGTCGTCGCGTTCGACGGCATCAGCCCCTTCCACCTGTCCGTGCCCTGCATGGTGTTCGGCCCCGACATGGCCGGAGCCGGCGTGCCGGCCTTCGAGCTGCAGGTGTGCGCCAGCGAGCCCGGCCCGCTCGCGACGACCGCCGGCTTCACGATCGCGGCGACGCGCGGCCTGGCGGCGCTGTCGCGCGCGCACACCGTGATCGTGCCGTCGTGGCGCGACACCGCCGAACCGGTGCCGCCGGCCCTGCTGCAGGCGCTGCGCCGGGCCCATGCGCGCGGTGCCCGCATCGTCGGCCTGTGCCTGGGCGCCTTCGTGCTCGCCGAGGCCGGGCTGCTGGACGGCCGCCCCGCCACCACGCACTGGCACCTGGCGGGCGAGTTCGCGCGCCGATTCCCGCAGATCGACGTGCGGCCCGACGTGCTGTACGTCGACGACGGCGACGTGCTCACGTCGGCCGGCACGGCCGCCGGCATCGACTGCTGCCTGCACCTGCTGCGCGGCCTGGCCGGCGCCGAGGTGGCCGCGCGCGTCGCGCGCCGCATGGTGGTGGCGCCGCACCGGCAGGGCGGGCAGGCGCAGTACATCGAGCAGCCGCTGCCGCGCGGCGGGGCCGACCAGCGGCTGGCGGCCGTGATGTCGTGGGTGCTCGCGCGCCTGGACCAGCCGCACAGCCTGGACACGCTGGCGGCGCGCGCGGCGATGAGCCGGCGCAGCTTCACGCGCCGCTTCCGCGAGGCCACAGGCACCACCGTGCTGCAGTGGCTGCAGAACCAGCGCCTCGCGCGTGCGCAGCGCTTGCTGGAGACCAGCAGCCAGCCGCTGGAGGCGATTGCCGCCGAGGCGGGCTTCGGCTCGGCGCTGTCGCTGCGCCAGTGGTTCATGGCGCGGCTGTCGATCTCGCCATCGCAGTACCGCAAGGCGTTCAAGGGTGGCTGATGTCGACAGGCCGTGGTCCTACACGCCGGCGCGCTGCACGCCGACCGCGGCGCAGGACGGCCGCCGATTCGCGCGCAGGGGCCGGCGGCGCACGATCAAAGCCTGCTGTGCAACAACAGGAGCCGATCATGATCGCCCGTCCGTTGATCTCCCTGTGTTCGATCGCCATCGCCACCGCGCTGTGCGCCTGCGGTTCGGCGCCGCGCGAAGAGCGCCGCGTCGTCAATGACGCGCCGGTGGCCGCCCCGGTCCACGGCGAGTACGGTCGCGTGCGCGACATCGAGGTCGTGTCGGTGCAAGGCCGCACCTCGGGTGGCGGCGCGGTGCTGGGCGCCGTCCTCGGGGCGGTGGTCGGCAACCAGATCGGGGCCGGCACCGGCCGCGTCGCCGCCACTGGCGTCGGCGCGGTCGCCGGCGGCGTGGTGGGCAACCAGATCGAGCGGCACAACCGCCGCGACGACGAGGTCTACCGCGTCAGCGTGCGCTTCGACAACGGCAGCGTGCAGAGCTACGAYTTCCAGCGCATCGACGACCTGCGCGTCGGCGACCGCGTGAAGTGGGAAGGCGGGCAGTTGCACCGCGTGTAAGGGGCACGGCGCCGGCATCTGGCGCCCTGCCACGTTTGCGGAGATGATCGCGCTCTCATTCCTGGGAGCACGTCCGTGGCGACAGACAAGCGCATCCGTGTCGGCATCGGGGGCTGGACCTTCGAGCCCTGGCGCGACAACTTCTTCCCCAAGGGCTGGCCGCACGCGCGCGAGCTCGAATACGCGAGCCGCCGGCTGACGGCGATCGAGGTCAACGGCACCTACTACAGCACGATGAAGCCGGCCAGCTTCGCCAAGTGGCGCGACGAGACGCCGGACGGCTTCATGTTCTCGCTGAAGGCCTCGCGCTTCTGCACCAACCGGCGCGTGCTGGCCGAGGCGGGCGAATCGGTGCAGCGCTTCATCGGCAGCGGGCTGGCCGAGCTGGGCGACAAGCTCGGCCCGATCGTCTGGCAGTTCGCGCCGACCAAGCGCTTCGACCCGGACGACTTCGGTGCCTTCCTGAAGCTGCTGCCCGGCCAGGTCGACGGCATCGCGCTGCGCCACGTGATGGACGTGCGGCACGACAGCTTCAAGACGCCCGGCTACCTGCAGCTCGCACGTGCGCACAAGGTGGCGACGGTCTTCACCGATTCGGACGACTACCCGTCGTTTGCCGACCTGACCGGCGACTTCTTCTATGCGCGGCTGATGCGCTCGCAGGCGAGCGTGACGACCGGCTACGAGCCGAAGGTGCTGGATGCCCTGGCCGCGTGCGCGCATTGCTGGGCGGGCGGCGACGAGCCGAGCGGCCTGCCGCGCGTCGAGCCCGCGCCGGCAGCGGGCCAGCCGCGCGACGTGTTCCTGTACTTCATCAACGGCGCGAAGGAACGTGCGCCCGCCGGGGCGATGGCGCTCATCGAGCGGCTCTGATGCCGCAGGAGCGCCCGCCGCGCGACGCGGCCACGCTGGTGGTGCTGCGCGACGCCGCGGGCGGGCCGCAGGTGCTGCTGATGCAGCGCCCCGAGACCCGCGACCACACCAGTGGCGCCTGGGTCTTTCCCGGCGGCGTCGTCGACCCGCAAGACCGCGTCGCGCAGGCCTGCTGCAGCGGGCTCGACGACGCGCAGGCCAGCGCCCTGCTCGGCGTGCCGCAAGGCGGCCTCGGCTTCCACGTGGCGGCGCTGCGCGAATGCTTCGAGGAAAGCGGCCTGCTGTTCGCGCAACCGCTGCCCGCTGGCGACAACGCGCCCTGGGACGGCTGGCGCGAGCGCCTGCACCGCGGCGAGCGCACGCTGGCCGATTTCTGCCGCGACACCGGGCTGCGCTTCGCGGTCGACCGCATTGCCTACCTGAGCCATTGGGTGACGCCGCTCGGCCGCGCGAAGCGCTTCGACACGCGCTTCTTCGTCGCGCTTGCGCCGGCCGGCCAGCGCGCGCGCCACGATGGCCGCGAGATGCTGGACCACCGCTGGCTCGGCGCGGCCGAGGCGCTGGCACAAGGCGATGCGCTGAAGCTGATGGGCCCGACCCGGGCCACGCTGCAGTGGCTCTCGGCCTTCGATTCGGCGCAGGCCGCGCTCGACGCGGCACGCCGCCCGCGCGAGATCCCGCGCACGCTGCCGCGCACCGCGCAGGGCCCGTCCGGCGAGCGGCCGGTGCTGCCGCACGAGCCGGCCTGGGAAGAGATCGGCCGGCTCGATCCCACGGGCCAGGGCCTCGCGCGCCACGACATCCGCGCCGGCGTGCCGGTGCGCCTGTCGCCGCGCGTCATCCGCGTCACCGCGCCGAATGCCGGCGTGATGACCGGCCCCGGCACCAACAGCTACCTGGTCGGCGGCGGGGCGCGCAACGAATGGGCGGTCATCGATCCCGGCCCGGCCGACGCGGCGCACGTCGACGCGCTGCTCGCCGCGGCGCCGGGCGCCATCCGCTGGATCTTCGCGACCCACACCCACAGCGACCATTCGCCGGCCGCCGTGCCGCTGCAGGCGCGCACCGGGGCTGCGGTGCTGGGCCGCCGGCCGCTGCACCCCGATCGGCAGGATCCGCACTTCGCGCCGCAGCGCGAGCTGCAGCACGGCGAGCGCTGCAGGCTCGACGGCGCGACGCTGCGGGTGATCCACACGCCGGGGCACGCCTCCAACCACCTGTGCTTCCTGCTCGAGGAGGAGCGCCTGCTGTTCACCGGCGACCACGTGATGCAGTCGTCCACCGTCGTCATCAACCCGCCCGATGGCGACATGGCGGCCTACCTCACGTCGCTGCAGGCGCTGCGCGACGAACCGGTCGACTGGCTGGCGCCGGGCCACGGCTTCCTGATGGCGCAGCCGGTGCGCGTCTTCGATGCGCTGGTCGCGCACCGCCTGAAGCGCGAGGCCAAGGTGCGGCAGGCGCTGCAGACCGCCGGCCCCGCCACCGCCGAGGCCTTGCTGCCGGCGGTCTACGACGACGTCGACCCGCGCCTGCTGCCGATCGCGCTGCGCTCGCTGACGGCCCACCTGCTGAAGCTGCGCGGCGACGGGCTGGCCGCGGCCGACGAGCACGCCGGCAGCATCACCTGGCGCCCGGCCGGGCCCTGACACATCCGCATCCACAGTTTCTCGACGATTCGCCGCTACAACCCCTGAGGAGCCAGCCAACAGCCAGCGAGCATCGCGTCCTTGAGCACCACCGTGCGGTTCAGGTTCGGAGAGAACGAGGTCAACGTCTCGACGCGCACGCTCGTCCACGCCGGCCGCAGCCTCAGCGTCGAGCCCAAGGTCTTCGACATGCTCGTGATGCTGCTGGCGCACCGCGACCGCGTCGTCACGAAGGATGAACTGCTGGCCACCGTGTGGGGCGGCCGCGTCGTCACCGACGGCGTGCTGACGCACACGATCATGAAAGCCCGCCGGCTGATCGGCGACAAGCTGGAGCCCCCGGTCATACGCACCTTGCACCGCGTCGGCTACCGCTTCGTCGCCGACGTCGAGGTGCTGGACGGGTCGGCCACCGGCGCGCCATCGCCGGCGGCCGCGGCAGGCGCCCGCGTCGGGGTGCTGCCGTTTCGCGACGACACCGGCCGGCCCGACCTGGCCTGGGTCGACCTGGGGCTGATGGCGACCACGCGCGACCTGATCGCGGCGCTCGGCGGCGAGGGCTGCGCGGTGCCGGTGGGCGAGCTGCTGGCCGTCGTCGGCACGCACGATCCCGGCCTGCAGCTCGATGMGGCCGCGGCCCGGCTGGCCACCGCCCTCGGGGCCGTCGATGTCGTGCAGGCCGCGCTGTCGCAGGCGGCGCCGGCGGGGCTGAGCCTCGCCTACCGTGCCTGCGGGCCGCGCCTGCAGGGGCTGCAGGGCGCGCTGCAGGGGCCGGATCCGGTCCAGCTGTCGCACCAGCTGGCACGGCTTGTCGCCGCGCGGCTGGCGGCACCGGGCGGCGCGGCCGGCCCGCCGGGTGCGCTGGCGTCGCCCGACGCGCGCTTCGCCGATGCCGCGCAGGCGCGTGCGATGAAGGCGATGCACGAAGAGCGCTGGGCCGGCGCCGCGCGCTTGCTGAGGGTGGCGCTCGACCACCGGCCGCAGGATGCGGCGCTGCAGCTCGACTACGCGCGCTGCCTCGTCGGGCTGCGCGATCCGCGGGCGGTGCCGGTGCTGCAGGCGGCGCTGGCGCAATCGAGGCTGGCGGGGCGCACCGGCCTCGAACTGCGCGCCGTGCACCTGCTGGCCCGCCACCGCCATGCCGAGGGCGACTTCCTCGAGGCCGAACGCCTGCTGGTCGACGGCCTGCGCCGGGCCGAGGCCTGCGCCGACGATGCCGAGCTGGAACTGCATCTGCTGCTGGCCAGTGGCGAGACGCTCACCTGCCTCGGCAACCCGGGTGTCGCCAGCTGGATGCTGGACCGCGTCGAGCGGCTCGCCGAGCGGCTGGGCAACCAGGTTGCCACGGCGCAGGCCCTGGACATCCGCGGACGCATCGCCGTCTGCCGCGCACAGCCGGAAGCGGCGCTGAAGGCCTTCGAGCAGGCGGCCCGGCTGAACGAACAGGTCGGCCTGAATGCCGGTGCCGCGTATTCGCTGACGCACGTCGGCCACTGCCTGCGCGATGCCGGCCGCTTCGCGCAGGCCGCCGGCTTCTTCGTGCGCGCCTTCCAGCGCGCCCTGCTGTCGGGCAACCCGTCGGCCATCGGCCTGTGCGGCGTCTGCAGCCTGCGCTTCGGCGGCGCGCCCCCGTCCGAGCTGTCGCACGCGGACGCCGTGCTGGCGCAGATGCGCGGCCAGGGCGCGATCCCCGGTGCCACCGAGCTGGCCGAGGCGTTCGTGCTGGCGCGCCGCGGGCGCCTGCCGGCCTGCATCGCAGCGCTCGACCGCGCCGAGCAGGGGATGGCCGGCAGCCCGAGCCTGGCGTTCCACCTGTGCATGCTGCGCATCCGCGTGCTGGTGTGCCTGGGCCTGCTCGAAGAGGCGCTCGACCTGTGCCACGAACTGCGCGCGCGCGCCGGCGGCCGCCTGCAGCGGCCGATGCGTGGGGCCAGCCTGCACCTGCGTGCGCTGGTTGCCTGCGCCGAAGGCCGGCGGACCGACGCGCTCGCGCTGCTGCACGACAGCCTGCATGAAACCCCGCCGTCGCTGGCCCGTGCCGATGCCGTGCTCGACGCGGCCTGGCTGATGCTCGATGCCGGCGATCCAGCCGCGGCGCGGTCGCTGCTCGCCGGCATCGCACCGTTCATGCAGGCCGCGCGGGCCGGCGGCTACCCGCCCGCGCAGCGTGTCGAGGCGCGCTGCGACGGCGTGCCTGCTGCCGGCGATGCGGATGTCCGCCACCTGCCCAGCCAGCATGAGCTGGCCGCACCCGCCGCGGCGCCGGCCGGCCAGGCCCATGGCGCCTGACCCGCCCGACACCGACATCGCCGGCTGGCGTTTCGGCGACTGCGAACTCGACCTCGCGCAGCGCATGGTCACGCGCCGCGGCCGGCCGGTGCAGCTGACGCGGCGCGCCTTCGACGTGCTGCTGCACCTGGTGCGCCACCACGACCGCGTCGTCACGCGCGCCGAACTGCTGGCGCGCTGCTGGCCCGGGCAGCGGGTCACCGAGGGCGTCGTGGCACGCATCCTGATGCGGCTGCGGCAGGCGCTGTGCGACGTCGAGCCGCGCGACGCCGAGGCGCAGCACCTGATCCAGACGCTGCCGCGCGTGGGCTACCGCTTCGCCGGCGAGGCGGTCGCGCTGCCGCCGGCCGTGCCCGCCGAAGCGGCACCGGGGGACTGCTTCGCGGCGGCGCCGGCCGCGCTGCAACTGGCCTTGCTGCCGGTGCACAACCGCACCGGCGATGCATTGCTGGCCTGGGCCGAGCTGGGCCTGCCATCGCTGGTCGCGACCGGGCTGCGGCAGCGCGGGCTGACCGGCCTCGCGACGGTGCAGGACGTGCTCGTCGCGCTGCAGCGCGTGCCGGACGGCGCGCCGGCGGCCGAATGCGCCCGCACCGTCAGCGCCGCGCTGGGCACGCGCTTTGCCTGGGCCGGGCGGCTCACCTGCGACCAGGGCAGCTGCGTGCTGCATTTCGCGCTGCATGCCGCAGAGGGCGTGCTGCACGAGTCGACCGTGGTCGGCGACGACGTCGCGGACGTGGCCGGGCATGCGGCGGCGCGCATCGCCCAGTGGCTGGTGATCGACGAGGCGGTGGCCGCGGCGATGCCGGTCGACCTGGGCGACGCGTTCCTCGACGAGGCGCTGCGGCGCGCGCTGTGCAAGGTGCGCGACGACGACCTGGTCGGCGCCGAACACCTGCTCGACCTGCTGCACGACGCCGGCGTGCAGCGCGACGAGGTGCTGCTCGAATCGGCGCGGGTGGCGCTGCTGCTCGGCCGGCCCCATGCGACCACCGCCTTGCAGCAGCTGGAGCAGCATGCCGCCGACCGCGGCAGCCTGCACCTGCAGCTCGAAGCACGGCTGCTGCGCGCGCCGCTGCTCGAACAGCACGGGCAGATGGCGGGCGCAGCGCGGATGGCACGCGAGGCCGCCGAGCGCGCGGGCGCGGCCGGCCTGGCCGAGCTGCAGCTGCGCGCCACCGTGATGTGCGCACGGCAGACGGCTGCCGGCATGGGCGAGGGTGCGCGCGCGATGATGTCGCAGACCATCCACTGTGCCGAGACCAGCGGCAACCGCGTGCTGCTGCGCGATGCCTATGCCGCGCTGGGGCACATCGCCGCCTTCGAGCAGGACTGGGTGGCGGCCACGCGGCACCACGCGATGGGGCTGTCGGTCGCGCAGGCGCTGCACGAATCGGCGCGCGCGGTGCCGCTGTACGGGCTGTCGCAGGCCAAGCTGCAGCTCGGCCAGCTGCGCGAGGCGAGGTCGGCAGGCGTGGAGGCGCTGCGCTGCGCGCGGCTGTCTGGCACGCAGCCGATCCAGGGGCGCGCGGCGATGGCCGCCGCCGCGGCCCTGATCGCGTGCCGGCAGGCGGGTGCGCTGGCCGAGCTGCTGGCGGCGCTGGACGGCCTGGACGACCGCTCGGTGGTGATGGAGGTGGCGCGCGAGTCGCGCTGCCGCGCGACGCTGCTGCGGCTGGCGGGGCGCCATGACGAGGCGCTGGCCTGCATCGCGCAGGCCCGCCACGCCGCCCGCAAGAACCCGGTGCTGGCCGCCGCCTGCGTGCAGGAGCGCCTGCTGGTGCTGCTGGCCGCGCGCCGCCATGACGAGCTGCAGGCGCTGTGCGAGCCGCTGCTCGCGACGCCGCCGGCTTGCCTCGACCGCCGCCTGCATGCCTGGCTCGAACTGGCCCTGGCCTGGCGCGAGCACGCGCTGAACGCCGGGTCGGGGACGGCGCTGCGGCGGCTGGACTACCTGCTGCACCGCTGCCTGCCGTCGCAGGCGCACGCGCAGGCCAGCCTGGGGGCGGCCTGGATCCACCTCGACCGCGGCCAGGTGGCCGAGGCGGCTGCGCGCGTCGCGCCGCTCGGCGCCTGGCGCGTGCAGAGCCCGGCCGGCATGCTGGTCGATGCGCGGCTGCACCATGCCCGCGGCGACATGCGCCATGCGACCCAGGTGCTGCGCCGCTACCTCGAGCTGTTCGGCGAGTCGGCCACGGCGGACCAGCACGGCGCGCTGGCGCAGTGGGAGGCCGGCGGCCGTGGGCAGCCGCGCGGGCTCGGCGGCCTCGAGGCGCTGCTGTGGCTCAGCGCGCCGTCATAGCTTCTGGACCGAACTCTTGCAGGTATCGCTGATGGCCTTCAGCACGCCCGCCGCCATGTCGGCCATCACGCTGAAGAGGGTGGTCAGGTGATCGACATGTCGCAGACCTTCTACATCCAGCTGACCGGCGAGCGCGTCGCCAGCGTCGTGCCGGTGACGGTGGGCGTGACGCTGCGCGTGACGCCGCACGTGATCGTGACGGCCGAGGGCCGGCAGGCGATCCACCTGACGGTCGACATCGAGGATGGTGCGATCCAGAGCACGATGATCGGCAACATGCCGACGGTGAGCCGCAGCACCATCGGCACGCAGGCGGTGATGGGCGAGAACCAGAGCCTGCTGGTGGCCGGCTTCAACTCCGAGCGCGACGCGACCCAGCACGACGGCGTGCCGGGGCTGCGCGACCTGCCGCTCATCGGCGCCCTCTTCAGCAAGAAGACCGGCGACATCCAGAAGCGCGAGCGCATGTTCCTGATCACGCCGCGCATCGTGCAATCGGCGGCGGCCGGCGTTCCGGCCGCCAGCCGCTGAGGAAGACCATGGCCATCACCCTGCATGCTCCTGCCGCCGGCCTCGCTCCGGCCCGCCGCCTGGCCCCGCGCAGCCACACGCCGCCGGCCTTCGACACGCTGATGGCGGCGGCCTGGGCCGAACTGATCGTCGCGCACTGGGACGACCTGCGGCGCGACGGCCGCATCGACCTGCAGGCGCCGCTGGACGTCGTCGACTGGATGCCTGGCGACGGCGGGCCGGCCCGGCTGATGCTGCAGGCGCTGTTGCAGCGCATGCGCTGGCGCCTCGGCTTCGAGCCGCGGCTGCGCTACCTGGCCTGCGTCGAGGACGCGCACGCGGCGCGGGCCTGGCACGCCGAGCCGGAGCTGGGCAGCCTGCTCGATGCCGGCCTGCTGGTGCCGATGCTGTGGCCGGCCGGCGGTGCGGCGCCCGTCCTGCTGGCGGCGGGCGAGCCGCAGCCGTGGGCCTGCGCCAACCCGGTGGTGGTGCTGGCCCACGAGCGCTTTCGCCACCTGCCGCAGCGCCTGCTGGCGACGCACTATGGCCGCCTGCTCGAGGCCGACCCGCAGGACCTGGTCGGTGCGCGCGACGCTGCCGAAGACACCGCCTGGCAGCCGATGGACGAGGCCACGCTGACGCCGGCGCAGCGCCGCCTGGTGCAGCGCCACGTGGCGGGCCTGAACAGCGCCCCGGTGTGCCTGCCGCTCGGCGCGATCGAGCAGCTGGCGCAGGTGGCGGCGCTGTGCCCGGCCGGCCACCTGGTGCTGGCCAGCGCGCGCGGTTTCGTCAGCGAGCGCGGCGTGCGCCTGGGCGGGTTCGACAGCGTGCTGGCCGACTACCGGCGCGAGCGCCTGCTGCCGCTCGACTTCAGCCTGCTGGCGGCCCACCTGGCCGAGCAGGACGTGCTCGTGTGGCAACGCGGCATCGGCGACGGCCAGGTGGTGCAGGCGATCGCCGGCGGTCCCGGCACGTCGCGCGCGGTGCTGGAGCGCTGGGTCGCGCCGCTCGCGCGCGGCGACTGCGGCGATGGCGCGGCGCTGGCTCGCGTGATGCGCTGTGCCTTGCGCGAAGCCGGCGAATCCGCCGCGCTGGTGGTGCTGCGGCGCGCGCAGCACGATCCGCGCGTGTTCGGCGCGGCCTGTCCCGAGCTGCACCAGCGCTGGCTGGGCCGCACCGGCGTCGACCGCGAGGCCTGGGCCGAGGCGCTGCGCTGCGTCTGGGGCCAGCACCTGCCGTCGCCGCAGGGGCCGCCGCTGTTCCGCGACGTCGCGCTGTCGGCGATGCGCATCGCCGAATGGGGGCTGGCACGGCGTGCCTGGCTGCGCGGCCTGTCGGTGCAGGGTCCGCTGGCGCACGACCTGGCGCAGCTCGCGTGGTGCGAGGCCTGCACCGGCGAGCTGGAGGCCGGGATGCGCCATGCGCGGGCCGCGCTCGACTGCGACCCGCGCGATGCGCTGGCGCGCGACGTGCACACGCGGTTGCGGACGCGGCTGGACGACTGGGACGGCGACTGGCGCCGCTGCATCGGGCGCAGCCAGGGCGGCCTGGCGCTGGAGCCGCTGGACGCGAGCCATGCGCCGGCGCTCGGGCACCAGTTCCGCGATCCGCAGATCGCGGTGATGTCGGGCTTCGATCCGATCGATGCCGGGCGCACTGCGGTGCAATGGGTCGACGAGCGGCGCAAGGAGCCGGCGCGCGAAGACTATGCGGTGATGCACGCCGAGCACGGCTTCGTCGGGCACACCGGGCTGTACCGCTGGGAGCGTGCCGGCTTCTTCTACTTCTGGATCGGCGTCGACCACCAGGGCCGCGGCTTCGCGGCGCAGGCGGGCCGGCTGCTGTGCGAGTTCGCGCTGTCGCATGGCGTCGACTGCATCCTGACCTCGGTGTATCGCGACAACACCCGCTCGTTGCGCGGCCTGTTGCGCATCGGCTTCCGCCGCATCCCGGTGCGGCGCGCCAGCGACAAGGAGCCGGTGCACTACATGGTGTTGACCGCGCCGGGTGCCGAGGTCAACGTGATGGCGGTGCTGCACGACTACCACGTGCGCGAGGACCAGCCGACCGACTTCGTGGCCGACCTGGAGCCCTTGGCATGACGCAGGTTTCGCACGATCCGCATCGGCGCGACGAGGCCCGCCGCGAGGCCGAACGGGTCGAGCAGGCGCGCGTGCGCCACCTGCGCGAGGCGGCACGCGAGCGCGATGCCGGGCACGCGATGCCGGCCGGCGCCGTGCCGTGCAGCGAAGACGTGCTGCGGCTGCCGCTGCCTGTCGTCGCACCGCCGCGCATGGTGGTGCAGGCATCTCGCCTGATGCAAGGGGACCTGCCGGAGGTGGAGGTCGAGGCGATCCTGCAGCCGCAACGCGCGATCGTGCGGCCGGTGCACGGCGTGGCGCCGCGGCTCGCACCGGCGGCCGCCCCGGCTGAAGCGCCGACGCCGACGCCGACGCCGACGCCAACGCCAACGCCAACGCCAACGCCGGTCCGGCCTCCTCCCGCGCGGCCGATGCCGGCCCAGGTCGCCTCGGTGTCCGTCACGGTGCGCGAGGCGTTCGAGCAGGGCCTGCGCGCGGCGTTGGAGGTGCTGTCCGTCGACCTGCCGGACATGGCGCCGGTCATGGTGCCTGTCGAGGCACCTCCCCAGCCCACGCGCCACGCGAAGCGGGACCCGGTCGCACCGGTGGTGGCCGTGCAGCCGCCGGTCGAGAGCGCCGTCGCCGCGGTGCCCCACGCCGCAGGCCGCGATGCAGCACCGCCGGGGCGAGGGTCGGGCCATGAACCCCCCGTGCCGCGGGCTGAGCCGCAGCCCGCGCCACCGGCTGCGCCCGTGCCGCCGGCGGGTCGCCCGCCATCCCGGCCACCGGCGAGCATCCGGCAGGCGTTTCTCGAAGGCCATGCCAGCGTGCAGCCGCAGCGTGAGGCGCCGCGCGCCGTGGCGCGGCCGGTCTCGCCACGACAGCCTCTCCGGCAAGCTCCCCAAGAGCCCCCGCCGGCACGGCCACCCTCCCGGCCGCAGGCCCAACGGTCCGTGCCACCCCCGCCGGTGCTGGCGCCGGCGCGCGTCGACGTGCCGCGCGCCGATGCCGCCATGCGTCCTGCGGCGCGCGAGCCGGGCACCGAAGGGATCCAGCGTCGCGAGAACACCGGCGACGGCCTGCCGGGCGACCCGCTGCAGCCGGCCCGGGAGCGCCTCGACGCCCACCTTGCCACGTTGACCGCGGCACAGCAGCTGGCCAAGCGCAGCTGAGCGGCCTCAGCCGGGCCAGACGCCGGTGTCCTGCAGTTGCACCGCGAACCCGGCGGCCGACCAGCGCAGGGGCAGCGCGGCCGGGCGCCACACGCCTTCCTCGACCGTGACGCGCAGCAGCCGCTGCGCACCGGCGAAGGCCTGCAGGTCGGGGCCGTCCCACACCAGTTCGGCATCGCCGGTGAGCTGCAGCAGGTCGCCGCGCGCGTAGTCGATGAACAGCAGCCCCGCATGCGGATGCGCGGCGATGTTGCCCAGCGTGTTGAACATCCGGTTGCCGCGGAAATCCGGGATCGTCAGCACGCTGCGCCCGCCGATGGCCTGCACGCGCACGAAGCCCGGCCGCCCGCCGCGGTGCGAGACGTCGACGCCGTCGGCGCCCGCTTCGCCGCGCGCATGCGGCGAGGCCGAGGCGATGAACAAGGTGTCGGCGCGGCGCACCAGCGCCATGGCGTCGTCGCTCAGCAACGCGCCTTCGGGCCGGCTGGTGCCGGCCGCCTCGCCGGTCCATTCCGGCTCGCGGGCCTGGATGTACTGCGGGCAGTTGCCGAAGCTCTGGTCGACCTGCACGTCGATGCGCTGCGCATCGACGTGCGACACGGTGCCGTTCATGCGGTTGCGCCGGCGCGTGTGCGGCTCCAGGCCCAGCAGGCCGATCGGGTCGCCCACCGCCAGGTGCCGCGACAGCGGATCGGCCGGGTCGCGCGGCGCGCGGATGCGCAGGCCATGCTCGCCGGGCACGTCGACGAAGCCGGGCTTGCCGCTCAGCACCGATGCCCACGGGCGGCGCTGCGCATCCAGGCTGCCGACGAACAGCGTCGGCAGCTGCGCGAAGAACTGCTGGTGCTGCAGCGGCATTGCCGCGCGCAGCGCGCGCGCAGCAAAATCGCGCACCTGGTCGTGCGTGCCGGCGCGCTGCTGCACCGCGATCTCGCCTGCATGGAACAGCTGGATCTCGGTGTTCATGCCAGCACCGCCGCGTCGGGATGGCGTTGCATGCCGACGAAGCCCGGCAGCGCCTCGATGCGCTGCAGCCAGGCGCGCAGCCGCGGGTAGGGCGCGAGCGGCACGCCGCCCTCCGGCGCATGCGAGGTGTAGCTGTACAGCGCGACGTCGGCGATGGTGGGGCCGTCGCCGACCAGGTACGCGCGCTCGGCGAGGTGCGTCTCGATGCGCTCGAACAGCTGGCCGGCGATCACGCCGCAGCGTGCGTCGCGCGTGTCGCGGAACAGCTGGTTGACGCGCGCCGCCGCCGGCCCGTTGTGCAGCGGCCCGGCCGCGATCGACAGCCAGCGCTGCACCTGGGCCGCCTGCAGCGGGTCGCGCGGCAGCCAGCGGCCGCCCGCGTCGTAGCGCAGCGCGAGGTAGGTCAGGATCGCGTTGCTGTCGGCGATCGTCGCGTCGCCGTCCTCGATCACCGGCACCTGCGCGAACAGGTTCAGCGCGAGGAAGCCGGGGCGCTTCTGCTCGCCCTTGAAGATGTCGACGTCGACCCTCTCGAACGGCAGCTGCAGCAGCGACAGGAACAGCTCGGCGCGGTGCGAGTGGCCGGACAGCGGGTGGCGGTACAGGCGGATGGGGCGGTCGGGGCGGGTCATCGCAGGTCTTTCGTTGAATGTCACACGGAACGGATGGTGACCCGTCGGGGCGCCTTGTGGAATCACCGCGGCCTGCACTTGATTGTTCCGCCGCGCGGAATGGCGAGAATGGCGGGATGGACCGACTCGAGGGAATGCGGGTGTTCGTCGCCGTGGCCGATGCGCGCGGCTTTGCGCCTGCGGCGCGGCTGCTGTCGATGTCGCCGCCGGCCGTCACGCGGGCGATCGCGGCGATCGAGCAGCACGTGGGCGCGCAGCTGCTGCGCCGCACCACGCGCAGCGTGACGCTGACCGACGTCGGCGAGCGTTTCCTGGCCGACTGCAAGCGCATCCTCGCCGACGTGGCCGAGGCGGAGGCCGCCGCCGGCGGCGCCTACAGCGCGCCGCAGGGGCTGCTCGCGATCACCGCGCCGGCGATGTTCGGGCGGCTGCACGTGGCGCCGGTGCTGCTTGACTTCCTGGCCGCGCACCCGCAGGTCAGCGCGCGCACCTTCTTCGCCGACCACATCGTGCACCTGCTCGACGAGGGCTTCGATGTCGCGGTGCGCATCGCGCGGCTGCAGGACTCGGGCCTCAGCGCGGCCCCGGTGGGCCACCTGCGGCGCGTCGTCGTCGCGTCGCCGGCCTACCTGGCCGCGCACGGCGTGCCGCGCACGCCGGCCGACGTGGCGCGGCATGCGGCCATCGGGTTCTCGCAGCACGGCGCGGTCAGCGTGCCCTGGGTGTTCTACCCGCCGGGCGGCAAGGCGCGCGCCGACGGCGACAGCGTGCAGCCGCGCATGCAATTGGTGACGAACACCGGCGAGATGTCGATCGCGGCGGCGATGGCCGGGCACGGGCTGACGCGCGCGCTGTCGTACCAGGTGGCCGACGAGGTGCGGGCCGGGCGGCTGCAGGTCGTGCTGGCCGACCATGAGCCGGCGCCGATCCCGGTGCAGCTGGTGCACCTGGAGGGCCGGCGCACCACGGCCAAGCTGCGCGCCTTCATCGATTTCAGCGTCGCGCGGCTGCGCGCGGTGCCGGTGCTGAACGGGCGTTTCCCGTGGCCCGATCCGGCTTGATCTTCAACCCTTGCCTGGAATTTCACGATGAGCTTGTTGCGACTTCAAAAAACACCGTTCGGGCTGAGCCTGTCGAAGCGGCAGCAACCCTTCGACACGGGCCCTCGGCAGGCTCGGTCCCTGCTCAGGGCGAACGGGGGGTGGGTGTTCGTTGCCCTGTGTTCGACCGCCGCGCTCGCGCAGGCCGTGCCCGACCCGGCACCGTTCCCCGACCAGCCGCAGCTGCGCGAGATCGGCGCGGCCGTCAGCGCCGAGGAGCTGCGCGCGACGATCACGCGGCTGGTCGCGTTCGGCACCCGGCACACCGCGTCGGACGCCACGTCGCCGACGCGCGGCATCGGCGCCGCGCGGCGCTGGGTGCAGTCGCGCTTCACCGCGATCTCGCGCGATTGCGGCGGCTGCCTGCAGGTGGCGACGCCGGCCCAGACCTTCACCGGGCCGCGCCTGCCGCAACCGACCGAGGTGATGGACATCGTCGCGGTGCAGCGCGGCACGAGCGACCCGCAGCGCGTGATCGTCATCACCGGCCACCTCGATTCGCGCGTCAGCGACGTGATGGACGCCACCAGCGAAGCGCCGGGCGCGAACGACGATGCCTCGGGCGTGGCGGCGCTGATGGAAGCCGCGCGCGTGCTGTCGAAGTACAGGTTCCGCGCGACCCTGGTCTACGCCGCGCTGTCGGGCGAGGAGCAGGGCCTGTACGGCGGCAAGGTGCTGGTCGACCATGCCAAGGTCGAGGGCTGGCAGGTGCAGGCCGACCTGAACAACGACATCGTCGGCAACAGCCACGGCCAGGACGGCGTGCACGACAACGGCACGGTGCGCGTGTTCTCCGAGGGCACGAAGGCCACGGAGACGCCGGCGCAGGCCGGCAAGCGGCGCTACAACGGTGGCGAGGTGGATTCGCCGTCGCGCAACATCGCCCGCCTGATGGCGGCGCTGTCGCAGCGCTACGTGACCAACCTGCGCGTGCAGATGGTCTACCGCACCGATCGCTACGGCCGCGGCGGCGACCAGGTGCCCTTCCTCGATGCCGGCTTCCCGGCAGTGCGCGTGACCGAGGCGCACGAAGACTACACGCGCCAGCACCAGGACCTGCGCACCGAGGGCGGCATCGTCTACGGCGACACGATCGAGGGTGTCGACTTCCCGTACCTGGCGCAGGTGACGCGGCTGAACGCGGTGACGCTGGCGGCGCTGGCGAATGCGCCGGCGCCGCCGAAGGGCGTCGCGATCGAGGGCGCGGTGACGCCGCACACCACCGTCAAGTGGCAGGCACAGCCGGGCGCGGCCGGCTACCGCGTGTGGTGGCGCGACACCACCGCGCCGCAGTGGCAGCACAGCCGCTACGTGGCGGGGGCCGAGGCGACGCAGCTGCAGCTGAAGAACGTCGTCATCGACGACTGGTTCTTCGGCGTGTCGGCGGTGTCGGCGGACGGGTACGAGTCGCCGGTGGTGTTTCCGGGGGATCCTGGGGCGTTCTGACGCGGGACCCGGATTGGCATCCGGGCTACTTCTGGATGCCCATCACGACGTCGGGGAGCCAGGTCACCAGCGCCGGGAACAGCGTGATGATCGCGATGCAGATCACCAGGCAGACGAAGAACGGGATCGCCGCGCGGGCGATCACGTTGCTGTCCTTGCCGGTCATGTTCTGCAGCACGAACAGGTTGAAGCCGACCGGCGGCGTCACCTCGGCGATCTCGACCAGCAGCACGATGAAGATGCCGAACCAGACGAGGTCGAAGCCGGCCTTGTGGATCATCGGCAGCACCACCGCCGAGGTCAGCACGATCATCGAGATGCCGTCGAGCGCGGTGCCCAGCACCAGGTAGACGCCGACCAGCACCGCGATCAGCGCGTACGGGCTCAGGTTCATGCCGGCCACCCACTCGGCCAGCTCGCGCGGGATGCCGGTGAAGGCCATCGTCTTGGCGAGGAACGACGCGCCGGCCAGGATGAACATGATCATGCAGCTGACGCGCGTGGCGCCCATCAGCCCGTCCCAGAAGTTGCGCCAGGTCAGCGAGCGGCCGGCCGCCGCGATCGCCAGCGACCCCAGCACGCCATAGGCGGCGCATTCGGTGGCGGTGGCCCAGCCGGCCACCAGCACCCAGACGATGAAGACGATCAGCAGCCCGCAGGGGATCAGGCTGCCCGAGCGGCGCAGCTTCTCCTTGAAGCTGGTGGGCGGCTCGGCCGGCGGCACGCGGTCGGGATGGCGCCAGCTCCACCACGCGATGTAGCCGGAGAACAGCGCCATCAGCACGAAGCTCGGGATGAAGCCGGCCAGGAAGATGCGGATCACCGACGCATCGGCCGCCACCGCATAGACCACCATCGTGATCGACGGCGGGATCAGGATGCCCAGCGTGCCGGCGGTGGCCAGCGAGCCGAGCGCCAGCTGCTCGTCGTAGCCGCGGCGCTTGAGTTCGGGCAACGCCACCTTGGCGATGGTGGCGCAGGTGGCGGCCGACGAGCCCGACACCGAGCCGAAGATGCCGCAGCCGAGGATGGTGGTGTGCATCAGCCGGCCGGGGATGCGGTTGAGCCACGGCGCGAGGCCCTCGAACATCTGCTCCGACAGCTTGGTGCGGAACAGGATCTCGCCCATCCAGATGAACAGCGGCAGCGCGGCCAGCTCCCAGCTGGCGGTGGATTCCCAGAACGCGCTGAACAGGTTCTTGCCCGGCAGCGTGGTGGTGAAGAAGAACTGCCCGACCCAGCCGACGATGGCCAGGCTCATCGCGATCCAGACCCCGCCGGACAGCAGCAGCATCAGGATCAACAGCAGGATCCCGCCGATCGCCAGCAAGCTCATTCAGATGTCCTCGGAGAAATCGCCGCGCGCATGCCGTTCCTCGACCAGGCGCACATAGGTGGGCTTGCCGCCGCGCAGCACGATGACCAGCTCGTCGGCCACCGCCACCGCGAACAGGATGGCGCCGAACACGAAGCTGAGCTGCGGGATCCACATCGGGATCGGCACCATGTTGCCGGCGATGTCGTTGAACTGCCAGCTCTCGAGGGTGAAGCGCGTGGCCCAGAACGCCAGGTAGCCGATGGCCACGGTGGCGATCAGCAGCGACGTGACCTCGAGCGCGAAGCGGGTGCGCGGCGCCACTTTCTCGAGCACCAGCGTCACGCGCACGAAGTCGCCATGCTTGAACGAATGCGCCATCGCGAGGAAGGCCGAGGCGGCGCACAGCCAGGACACCACGTCGGTGACCCAGCTGACGCGCCAGCCGAGGGTGCGCCCGATCGAGGCCCAGATCATCAGCACGAAGATCGCCAGCACCGAGAACGCGGCCAGGTGGCCGGCGGCGGCGTACAGCGCGTCCAGCGTGCGCCGCAGCCGGCCCGCTGCGGCAGGTGGGGTGTCGGCCACGGCTTACTTGCGGTAGGCGTCGACGATGGACTGGCCTTCGGGGCCGGCCTTCTGCAGCCATTCCTGCAGCATCGTGTCGCCGACCTTCTTCATGTCGGCCTTCAGCTGCGCCGAGGGCGGCAGGATGGTCATGCCGTTCTTCTTCAGCAGGTCGAGGTACTCGGTGTTCTTGGACTTCGACAGGGCCCAGCCGCGCGCTTCGGCCTCGGCGCCGGCCTTCAGCAGCGCGGCCTGCAGCGGCTTGTCGAGCGCATCGAAGGCGGCCTTGTTGACCAGCACCGCGTTCTTCGGCAGCCAGGCCTGGGTGTCGTAGAAGTACTTGATGTATTCGTAGGTCTTGGTGTCGTAGCCGGTGGAGCCGGACGACATGTACGACTCGATGACGCCGGTGGCCATGGCCTGCGACAGCTCGGCGGCCTGCACCGTGACCGGCTGCGCGTTGACGAGTTCGGCGATGCGCGAGGTGGCCGGGCTGTAGGCGCGCCACTTGACGCCCTTGAGATCGGCCGCCGAGTTGATCGGCTTCTTGGCGTAGATGCCCTGCGGCGGCCAGGCCACAGCGTAGAGCAGCATCATGCCCTGCTCGGCGAGCTTCTTCTCGAGCACCGGTTTCTGCGCCTTGTAGAGCTTGGCCGATTCGTCATAGCTGTCGGCCAGGAAGGGCAGGCCGTCGGTGCCGAAGATCTGCCACTCGTTCTGGTAGTTGACCAGCAGGATCTCGCCGATCTGCGCCTGGCCGCCCTGCACGGCGCGCTTGATCTCGGGTGCCTTGAAGAGCGAGGCATTGGCGTGCACGGTGATCTTGAGCTTGCCGGCCGTGGCCTTCTCGACGTCGGCGGCGAACTGGCTCAGGTTCTCGGTGTGGAAGTTGCTGGCCGGGTAGGCCGCCGGCAGGTCCCACTTGACCTGGGCCCAGGCCGGGGCGGCCAGGGCCGCGGAGAACACGCAGGCCAGCAGCGGAAGACGCACGCTCATGGGGGAAGCTCCTCGGGTTGGGTACGGCATCGTTGGCCGCGGTGGCCGCAAGCGTACGCAGCTTGCGGAGGATCGGCCATACGGGCTTCTACGCTTAGCAAGCTCTGTTCCATCGCTGGCCGCGCGGCCATCTCCACTTTTTCTCCACAGATGCTTCGCAGACTTGCCGGCCAAGTCCAACCCAGGGAGATGAAGTGGACACCCATGGATCCAGGCCGCCTTGCGGCCGGGGGCGAGTGTGCGGCTCGGTCAGGCGCCGGCTTGTCGCATGGTTCGCCGGCTGGGCATGCGTGGCGCTGGTCGCCTCGGCCCATGCTGCTGCATCGCACGACACCGACCTGGCGGTCGTGCGCGAGATCTTGACGTCGCCCGAGGCCGACATCGATCTGACCAGTGCCAAGCTGACGATCGATCGCCTGATCGATCCGGGCATCGACGTGACTGCAGCGCTCTCGACGCTGGACGCGATGGCTGCAAGTCTCAAGGCGGCGCTGCCGGCGGATGCATCCCGAAGACAGAGGCTGGAGGTGCTGCGCCGCCATCTCTACGCGGCGAATGCCTGGAACGGCAACCGCCCGTTCCACTTCGATCTGGACGATCCGTTGGGAACGAGCCTGCGCAACAAGCTGCTGACCTCCTACCTCGCGACGAGAAAAGGCAACTGCATCTCGATGCCGATGCTGTTCGTCGCGTTGGGACAGAGGCTGGGCCTGGATCTCACGATAGCCACCGCGCCAAACCATGTGTTCGTCAAGTACCGCGACGACGACGGTGCGTGGTTGAACCTTGAAACGACGAGCGGCGCCGGCTTCACCCGCGATGCGTGGATGCGCCAGCAGTTCCCGATGAGCGACGAGGCCATCGCCTCGGGCATCTACCTGCGCGCGCTGGGCAAGAAGGAGGCGGTCGTCGTGATGGTCGGCACCTTGCTGGAGTTCTATCGCCAGCAAGGGCTGCACGAGTTGCGCCTGCGCATGGCCAGGATGGCGCTCGACTTCAGCCCCACGGACGTGGATCTCCTGCTGCACCAGCACGGCGCATGGCTTTGGTTCAGGAACCTGCTGGTCCATCGCTACGTGACGCCGGACGACCTGCCGGCCGACCAGCGAGCACGTCTCGCACAGATCGACGCCGCGCTGCGGGATCTGTACGAGAGGGCCTATGCGCTGGGCTGGCGGCCCGCGAGCGATGGCCAGGAAGAGGCAGTTCGTCAACGCGCATTGCGCGCAAAGCAAGCACAGAAGGAGAACGTGAAATGAAATGCAATCTCGGATTCACCCGAGTGGCGGCACTGTTTGCCATGGCGGTGCTCGCCGGTTCAGCTTCGGCACGGTATGTCGAAAGTGATCCCATCGGATTGGCTGCCGGCGTGAACACCTATGCCTATGTCGACGGAAATCCGCTGCTCTTTGTGGATCCGCGTGGACTGGATCGGTGGGCGACCGGACCTGCGGTAGTCATCACGAACATCGCGCCAGGCATGACGTATTTTTATGACCCCGTGGCACAGGACTACTTCGAGATCCCCACTCGCAATTCCGTGGCCTCCACGGCACTTCCGGACGCGGCCGGCACCTACCACGGCTTCATCACGCACTGCAAGAAGAAGATCTACGGAGCGGCTTACGGCACGGTGAAGATCTTCAATGATGACAACGACAACCGGCAGAGATGGATACATGGAGGCGGTTCCGGCCTGCTGGATCCGTGGGCTCCCAGGCAGGGCTGGAAGCCCACCATGGGATGCACGCGCGGCCAGAACCAGGATGTCGAGGACCTGTGCGACAAGATCTATCGTTGGCAGCAGGATCACCCAACGCAGCAGATTCCCTACGGAAGGTTCTGAGCGCCATGAACGCGTTGTCTCTGTCATGCCTTTCTCTGGTCTTGCTCGCCGCAACTGCCGGTGCCAAGCCGCCGGTTGAGCGATGTGCCGGAGCGGTGTGCCTTCGGGATCCACACCTGACGGAAGACGCGTTCGTGGAGAGGTTCGGACGCGGGATGGTGTCGACGGACGAGGATGAGCCCCGTCGGCATCGGCATTGCTTCTTCCTCGCAGCGTCGTCGCGATGGATCCTCTTCACGTTCGAGCGCGATTCGGCGCAGCGAACAGCGGAGTTGGTGAGCGTCCTCGTCAGCAGCGTCGAGCTTTGCGCGGAGCGTGTTCCACCGAAGGGGGACCTGGGACTCGCTGCAACCGAAGATGGGATAGTGCTGGGGCAGTCGCGGATGGAGATAGAGCGGATCCTGGGACGTCCGCATCGAACGGATCGGGTTGCGCAGGACGCCGCGAACATTCCTGTTGCCGTCGCCGACATCACCTACTCCTCGCGACTGGGTCGAACGAGGCTCGTTTACGAGATCGAGAACGACACCTTGTTCAACTTCTTCTACCTGACGGCCTCGGGCGAACTCAGCAGCATCCTCCTGGCCGACTCGCCGTGAAGCGATCGGCAGGACTCTGTCGCTGATCTGGATGGTTTAATCGACTCGAAGCTCGGAAGCGCAATGTGGTCGACAGATTGTGTTGACGACTGCAGCTGCTGGCGATGAAAGTCTCGGGATGAAGCAATCAAATGCGACCGTGCTGGGGTTCTGTGCTGCCGCAGCGGTCCCCGCCGCGTGGGCGTCCGCCATTGCACCCTTCGGCGGGTTCAGCGTCGGGTCGATGGCCGTGACGTTCATCATTGTTGGCTGGTTCTCCTTCCTGGCCACGGGCTTCCTCGGCCTGCCTGCGTTCCTGCTGCTGGACCGATGGAATCTCGTCACCTGGTGGTCCACCGTGCTGGTCGGCTCGGGGCTCGGCGTCGTCGTCGCGGCGGTGCTGCGTTTGCCTGACCACCTGAGTCCTCATGATCTGCAGACCATGGTGCCACTCGCCGGGGCGTCCGCCTTCGCCTTCTGGTTGGTCTGGAGGACCGGAAGGTAGCCCATGAACCACCGTTTCGTCGAAGCCTTCTACTGGGTCGTCACGCTCAAGAGCATCTCGCGCGCCGCCGAGAAGCTCTACATCACGCAGTCGGCGATGTCCAGCCGCATCGCCGCGCTCGAAGAGGAACTGGGCGTGCTGCTGCTCGACCGGCGCGACAAGCAGTTCCGCCTGACCGTCGGCGGCCTGCGCTTCTTCACGCATGCGCAGCGGCTGCTCGCGCTGCACCGCGAGATCAAGGCCGAGATGGGCGGCGGCGCGGGCGGTGCCCAGCGCACCGTGTCGCTGCGCATCGGCGTCATCGAATCGGTGCTGCACTCGTGGCTGATCGACTGGGTGCAGCACATGCGCAGCACCAACCCCGATTTCGCGCTCGAGCTGACGGTGGAAACCACGCCGGTGCTGGTCGACCAGGTGCAGCGCGGCGCGCTCGACCTGGCCTTCGCCGCGCTGCCGACCTCGGGCGAGAACCTGCGCAGCCGCGCGCTGCCGCCGATGGAGATGGTGTTCGTCGGCCACAAGGACCTGCACCGCAAGCGCCGCTACACGCTGGCCGACCTGGCCCAGCTGGAGCTGCTGACCTTCCAGCGCGGCTCGCAACCGCACGTCGCGCTGCTCGACCTGTTCCGCGAGGCCGGCCTGGAGCCGCGCCGCGTGCATGCGATCTCGTCGATCTCGGCCATGGTGCAGCTGGTCGAGGGCGGCATCGGCGTCGCGACGCTGCCGCTGGCCGCCGTGCTGCGGCTCGGCGAACGCCTGCCGCTCAAGCCGCTGGCCTGCGAATCGCCGCTGCTCCCCTTGCCGGTGCATGCCAGCTGGCGCGACGACCCGACCTCGTCCGTCGCGATCGACGTGCTGGACGCGGTGTTCGACTACATCGGCGTGCCCAAGCCTGGATCCAAAAAGCACCAGAAGAGGTCGGTGCCCCAGGATAGATCATCGAAAAAATCGATGAGCTGAGCAAAAGATTTCTCGTTTGCGGGCTCGCCCCGCAGGCCAACACAATCCGCCCCATTCGCAAACCTTCCTGCCGACGGGGTCTTGTCATGAAGCCTGAACAGAAGCCGAGCAGTGCCCGCAGCGCACGTGCCGAGATCCGCTCGGGGCGCCACGCCACCCACACCAGCGGCCTGGCCGACGACCACGTGCAGGGCAACCTGGTGATCCTGCCGCAGGCGCTCGCCAACGACTTCCTGCGCTACTGCCAGCGCAACCCGAAGCCGTGCCCGGTGCTGGCGGTGTCCGAGCCCGGCGACCCGATGCTGCCCACGCTCGGCCACGACATCGACATCCGCAGCGACGTGCCGCTGTACCGCGTGTGGCGGCGCGGCGAGCTGGTCGACGAGGTGACCGACATCGGTGCGCTGTGGCGCGACGACCTGGTGAGCTTCGTGATCGGCTGCTCGTTCTCGTTCGAGCAGGCGCTGCTGGAAGCGGGCGTGCCGCTGCGCCACGTCGCGCAGAACCGCAACGTCGCGATGTACCGCACCCACATCCCGACCGTGGCCGCCGGGCCCTTCCATGGCCCGATGGTGGTCTCGATGCGCCCGTTGAAGGCGGCCGACGCGATCCGTGCGGTGCAGGTGACCTCGCGCTTCCCGTCCGTGCACGGCGCGCCGGTGCACATCGGCGATCCGGCGCTGATCGGCATCGCCGATCTCATGCGTCCCGACTACGGCGACGCGGTCGAGGTGATGCCCGACGAACTGCCGGTGTTCTGGGCCTGCGGCGTCACGCCCCAGGCCGCGATCACGCAGGCCCGTCCCGAGTTCTGCATCACGCACGCCCCCGGCGCGATGCTGATCACCGACCTGCTGAACGCGCAGCTCGCCAGCCTCTGAGCCGCGTCCGCGCACGCGGCCGGACTGTCTTTCGTTGACCTTCCAGGAGTTTTCCATGCAGCATTCCGAGAACCGCCGATCCGTGATCCAGGCGCTGGGCGCCAGCCTGCTGGGCCTGTTCGGCACCGGCGCCCGCGCGCAGTCGCAAGAGGTGAAGATCGGCGTGATCTACCCGCTCACCGGCCCGGCCGCGTCCACGGGCGCCGAGCTGAAGAACGCGCTCGAACTCGCCGCGGACATCATCAACAACGGCGCCAAGGGCATCGCCGACCTGCCGTTCGCCGGCGGCGGCGGGCTGCCCAGGCTCAAGGGCGCGCGCATCAGGCTGGTGTTCGCCGACCACCAGGGCAACCCGCAGACCGGCGCCACCGAGGCCGAGCGCCTGATCACGCAGGAGAAGGTGGTGGCGCTGGTCGGCGCCTACAACAGCAACGTCACGGCCACCGCCAGCCAGGTGTCCGAGCGCTACGGCATTCCCTTCCTGAACCCGGAGTCGTCGTCGGCCTCGCTGACGGCGCGCGGCTTCAAGTGGTTCTTCCGCACCACGCCGCACGACGACCTGTTCGTGCACAACTTCTTCGATTTCCTGAAGGAGCTGGAGGCGAAGAAGAACTTCAAGCTCGGCGCCATCGCCACCTTCAACGAGAACACGCTGTGGGGCAACGAGACCACCAAGCTCGAGGCGAAGCTGGCGCCGGAGAAGGGCTACAACCTGGTCAAGCAGGTCACCTACCCGGCCAAGAGCACGCAGCTGACCTCCGAGGTGCAGACGCTGAAGGCGGCCAACCCGGCGCTGGTGATGCAGTCGTCGTACCTGGGCGACGCGCTGCTGTCGATGAAGACGTACAAGGAGCTGGGCTTCTCGCCGGACATGATCCTGGCCAACAACGCCGGCTTCACCGACACCGAGTTCATCAAGACGCTGGGCAAAGACGCCGAGTTCGTGATCACCCGCGAGGTGTGGGCGCTCGACCTGGCCACGCGCAACCCGCTGATCAAGCAGGTGAACGACCTGTTCGTCGCGCGCTACAAGGCCAACTTCACCGGCAACTCGTCGCGCACCTTCACCGGGCTGATGGTGCTGGCCGATGCGATCAACCGCGCCGGCGGGACGGACCCGGAGCCGATCCGCAAGGCGCTGTCCGAGACCGACCTGCGCGCCGAGAACCTGATCATGCCGTGGAAGGGCGTCAAGTTCGATGCCACCGGCCAGAACACGCTGGGCCGCGGCATCCTGGTGCAGATCGTCGACGGCAAGTACAACACGGTGTACCCGTTCAACCTCGCGACGCGCGAGGTGACCTGGCCGATGCCGAAGTGGGACCAGCGCAAGTAACTTGACTCCGTTCGGGCTGAGCCTGTCGAAGCCCCTGCTCGCATGCCACCAGGCTTCGACAAGCTCAGCCCGAACGGTATTGGAGGTATCCCATGACCGCAGAGATTCTTCTCCAAACCCTCGCGTCCGGCGTGCTGATCGGCCTGATCTACGCGCTGGTGGCGATCGGCCTCACGATGATCTTCGGCGTGATGGACATCGTGAACTTCGCGCACGGCGAGTTCCTGATGCTCGGCATGTACGCGAGCTTCTGGGGATTCTCGCTGTACGCGCTCGACCCGCTGCTGACGCTGCCGCTGACGGTGCTGATGCTGTTCGCGTTCGGCATGCTGCTCTACAAGTTCATCATCAAGCGCATCATCAACGCGCCGATGCTGAGCCAGATCTTCACCACCTTCGGGCTGATGATCCTGCTGCGCGGCGTCGCGCAGTTCCTGTGGAAGCCGGACTTCCGCTCGATCGAGAACTCCTGGGTCAGCGGCAGTGTCAAGCTGCTGGGCATCCAGCTCGGCCAGCCGCAGCTGGTGGCCGGCCTGGGCGCGGTGGCGGTGACGATGGTGGTGCATGCCTTCCTGACGCGCACCCGGCTCGGCGCCGCGCTCGAAGCCACCGCGGCCGACAAGGAAGCGGCCCAGCTGATGGGCATCGATTCGCACCGCATGTTCGCGCTCGCCTGGGGCATCGGCGCGGCCTGTGCCGGCGCGGCCGGCGTGCTGCTGGCCACCTTCTTCCCGATCTTCCCGGAGGTCGGCGCCAACTTCATCCTGCTCGCCTTCGTGGTCGTCAACCTGGGCGGCTTCGGCAGCGTCACCGGCGCGTTCTGGGCCGGCATCCTGGTGGGCGTGATCGAGGTGATGGGCGGGCTGCTGCTCGGCCCGCAGTACAAGCTGGCCGTGGTGCTGGTGCTGTTCCTCGCGGTGTTGATGTTCCGGCCGCAGGGCCTGATGGGGAAAGCATGAAGCCTTCGATCAAGACCGTCGCACTGGCCGCGATCGCGCTGGCCGCCGTGCTGCTGCCGCTGCTCACGCACAGCCCCTCGCACCTGAACCTGGCCATCCTGGTGCTGATGGCCGCGCAGCTGGGCGTCGCGTGGAACCTGCTCGGCGGCTATGCCGGCCAGGTGTCGCTCGGCCATGCGGCGTTCTACGGCATCGGTGCGTACACCTCGACGCTGCTGTTGCTGAACTTCGGCATCAACCCGTGGCTGGGCATGCTGCTGGGCGGCGTGGTCGCGGCGCTGCTGAGCCTTGCCTTCGGCTGGTCGTGCTTCCGGCTCAAGGGCCACTACTTCGCGATGGCGACGATCGCGGTCGCCGAGATCGTGCAGATCGTGTTCACCAACTGGGACTACGCCGGCAGCGCGGTCGGCCTGACGATCCCGATGGACCAGCGGGGCTGGGGCACCATGGTGTTCGCCGACAAGGCACCGTACTACTGGCTCGCGCTCGGGCTGCTGGTGCTGACGCTGCTGGCCACCTGGGCCGTCGAGCGCAGCCACGTCGGCTACTACCTGCGGGCCATCAAGGACGAGCCGGACGCGGCGCGCAGCATCGGCATCGACATCGCCCGCTACAAGCAGGTGGCCTTGTCGCTGAGCGCCTTCTTCACCGCGCTGGGCGGCAGCCTGTATGCGCAGAAGGAGCTCTACATCGACCCGGGCTCGGTGCTCAGTACTTCTCTGTCGATCAAGATGGCGCTGGTGTCCATCCTCGGCGGCGTCGGCACGCTGTTCGGGCCGGTGGTCGGCTCGGTGGTGCTGACGACGATCGAGGAAGTGACGCGCGCCAGCTTCGGCGGCACCGGGCGCGGCACCGACACCATCATCTACGCGGCGCTGATCGTCGGCATCGCGGTGTTCTACCCGAGCGGGGTGATCGGCTGGCTCCGCGAGTGGCGGCAGCGGCGCCAGGCGCGCAACGCGGCTTCGGCCAAGGTGGAGGTGGCGCTGTGAGCTTGCTCGAACTGCGGGGCGTCAGCAAGCGCTTCGGCGGCCTGATGGCCAACCAGGACGTCTCCTTCGACGTCGATGCCGGCCAGATCGTCGGCCTGATCGGCCCGAACGGCGCCGGCAAGACCACCGCCTTCAACTGCGTCGCCGGCTTCTACACGCCCAGCGCCGGCGAGATCCGCCTCGACGGCGAGACCATCTCCGGCCTGCCGCCCGAGGCTTGTGCCCGCGCCGGCATCGGCCGCACCTTCCAGGTGGCGCGCACCTTCACCAGCATGACGGCCTGCGAGAACGTGATGGCCGGCGCGCTGCTGCGCAACCGCCGCGTCGGTGCGGCGAGCGACGAGGCCCGCCAGTGGCTCGCCTTCGTCAACCTCGACCAGTTTGCCGACAAGCCGGCCGGCAGCATGACGATCAGCGAGCAGCGCCGCCTGGCGGTGGCGCGCGCGCTGGCCATCGCGCCCAAGCTGCTGCTGATGGACGAGGTGATGGCCGGCCTGAACCCGTCCGAGGTGCGCGAGATGGTCAAGGTGGTGCTGGCCATCCGCGCACGCGGCATCGCCTGCCTGATCGTCGAACACGTGCTGGAAGGGATCATGCCGATCGCCGACCGCATCGTCGTGCTGGACCGCGGCGTGAAGATCGCCGACGGCACGCCGGCCGAGGTGTCGCGCGATCCTCAGGTCATCCACGCCTACCTGGGAGACGAGTGATGCTGCAGGTCTCGAATCTCCGTGTCAGCTACAGCGGCGTGCTGGCGCTGTCCGATGTCAGCCTGGAGGTGCCGCAGGGCAAGATCGTCGCGCTGGTCGGCGGCAACGGCAACGGCAAGTCGACCACGCTGCGCGCCATCGCGGGCCTGAACAAGGTCGATGCCGGCAGCGTGCACTTCGACGGCCGGCCGGTGCACGGGCTGCCGTCGCACCAGCGCGTGCCGCTCGGCCTGTCGCTGGTGCCCGAGGGCCGGCGGCTGTTCCCGCGCCTGACGGTGCGGCGCAACCTCGAGCTGGGCGCCTTCACGCGCACCGACAGGCACGAGGTGGCGGCCGGCATCGACGAGATGTTCGCGCTGTTTCCGATCCTTGCCGAGCGCGAGGCCCAGCTGGCCGGCACGATGAGCGGCGGCGAGCAGCAGATGCTCGCGATCGCGCGCGGCCTGATGGCGAGGCCCAAGCTGCTGATGCTGGACGAGCCGTCATGGGGCATCGCGCCCAAGTTCGTCGCCAAGGTGCTCGAGGTGATCCAGCGCGTCAACGCCGGCGGCGTCACCATCCTGCTGGTCGAGCAGAACCTGCACAAGGCCTTGTCGATCGCGCACCACGGCTACGTGATCCAGACCGGTCGCATCGTGATGCAGGGCAGCGGCGCCGAGCTGGCAGCGAACGAAGACGTCAAGAAGGCCTACCTGGGCCTGTGACCGGGATGCATGCCATGGACCGCCGGCAACTCCTGCTGCTTGCCGCTGCTGCCGGTGCCGTCGCCGCGCTGCCCGCGCGCGCGGCCACCACCTGGCGCCTGGCCAGCGGCTACCGGCGCGAGTCGTTCCACACCGTCAACCTGCTGGCGCTGGCGGCCGACGTCGCGGCGGCGACGAACGGCGAGCTGCGCCTGGACGTGCAGCCCAATGGTGCGCTCGCGAAGCTGAACGACATCCGCGCCGCGGTCGAGGACGGGCGCGCCGAGGCCGGCGAGACCATCATGAGCAGCCTGGTCGCGCAGATGCCGATCGCCGGCGTCGACTCGGTGCCCTTCATCACCGCGTCCTACGCCGATGCGCGCCACATGTGGGTGCACCAGCGGCCGCTGGTCGAACGCCGCTTCGCGCAGCGCGGGCTGCAGGTGCTGTACGCGGTGCCGTGGCCGCCGCAGGGCCTGCACAGCACGAAGCCGATCGCCGGCGTGGCCGACCTGAAGGGCAGCCGCATGCGCAGCTACAACCCGACCACCGCACGCATCGCGGCGCTGCTGGGCGCGCAGGCGGTGGACGTGCCGATGGTCGAGGTCGGCCAGGCGCTGTCCGAGGGCCGCATCGACACGATGATCACCTCGGCCGTCACCGGCGTCGAGAACCAGGTCTGGTCGCGCATCCGCTTCTACTACGAGATCAACGCCTGGTTCCCGAAGAACATCGTGTTCTGCCGGGCGGTGGCCCTGCAGGCCCTGCCGGCGGCGCAGCGCGAGGCGCTGCACGCCGCGGCCRCGAAGGCCGAGGCGCGTGGCTGGGCCGCCAGCGAAGCGGCCGCCGCGTCGTCGGTCGACGAACTGCGTCGCAACGGTGTCAAGATCGAGCGCGTGCCGCACGACCTGAACCTGGAGCTCAAGCGCCTGGGCGAGCGTTTCTCGCTCGAGTGGCTGCACCAGGCCGGCGGCGAGGCCAACGAGTTTTTCATTCCCTACTTCACCAGGCCGCGGCCCCCGGGCTGACGGCACAGGAAGGATTCCATGCAAGCTCAAGTTCACAGCAGCGACCGTTGGCAGTTCTGGATCGACCGCGGCGGCACCTTCACCGACGTCGTCGCCCGGCGCCCCGACGGCACGCTGGTCACGCACAAGCTGCTCAGCGAGAACCCCGAGCAGTACCGCGACGCCGCGGTCGCCGGCATCCGCCACCTGCTGGGGCTGAAGCCCGGCGAGGCCTTCCCGGCCGAGCGCGTCGAGTGCGTGAAGATGGGCACCACGGTCGCCACCAACGCGCTGCTCGAGCGCAAGGGTGAGCCGACGCTGCTGGTCACGACGCAGGGCTTCCGCGACGCGCTGCGCATCGCGTATCAAGACCGGCCGCGCATCTTCGACTGCCACATCCAGCTGCCCGAGCTCCTGTACAGCCGCGTGATCGAGGCGCGCGAACGCGTCGGCGCCCAGGGTGACGTGGTGCAGGCGCTCGACGAGGCGCGCCTGCGCGCCGACCTGCAGGCGGCGTTCGATGCCGGGCTGCGCAGCGTCGCGATCGTCTTCATGCACGGCTACCGCTACACCGCGCACGAGCTCGTGGCCAAGGCGCTGGCGCAACAGGTGGGCTTCCCGCAGATCAGCGTGTCGCACGAGGTCAGCCCGWTGATGAAGCTSGTSGSSCGCGGCGACACGACSGTSGTCGAYGCCTACCTGTCGCCGATCCTGCGCCGCTACGTCGASCAGGTCGCCGGCGAGATGCCGGGTGTCAAGCTGTTCTTCATGCAGTCGTCCGGCGGGCTCACCGATGCGCATGCCTTCCAGGGCAAGGATGCGATCCTGTCCGGCCCGGCCGGCGGCATCGTCGGCATGGTGCGCACCGCGCAGCTCGGCCTGTCGCCGTTGGCGCACGGCGATGACGTGCCGGCGAACGCGCAGGGCGGCGCCCCGGCGCACGAGGTCAAGGTGATCGGCTTCGACATGGGCGGCACGTCGACCGACGTCAGCCACTTCGCCGGCGAGTTCGAGCGCGCCTTCGAGACGCAGGTGGCCGGCGTGCGCATGCGTGCGCCGATGATGAGCATCCACACGGTGGCGGCCGGCGGCGGCTCGATCCTGAGCTTCGACGGCGCGCGCTTCCGTGCCGGCCCGGAAAGCGCCGGTGCCAACCCCGGCCCGGCCTGCTACCGCCGCGGCGGGCCGCTGGCGGTGACCGACGCCAACGTGATGCTCGGCAAGATCCAGCCGGCGTACTTTCCGAAGGTGTTCGGCCCGAATGCCGACCAGTCGCTGGACCGCGACGTGGTGGTCGCGAAGTTCGGTGCGATGGCCGCCGACATCGAACGCGCCACCGGCGTCAAGCGCTCGCCCGAGGAGGTGGCCGAAGGCTTCATCGACATCGCGGTGGGCGCGATGGGCAATGCGATCAAGAAAATCTCGGTGGCGCGCGGCTACGACGTGACGCGCTACACGCTGCAGTGCTTCGGCGGTGCCGGCGGCCAGCATGCCTGCCGCGTCGCCGACGCGCTGGGCATGAACCGCGTGTTCGCGCACCCGCTGGCCGGCGTGCTGTCRGCCTACGGCWTGGGCCTGGCCGACCAGGCGGTGCTGCGCGAGCGCGCGGTCGAGCTGCCGCTGGCCGGCGCGATGGCGGCCGTCGGCGAGGTGCTGGACGGTCTCGCGCGCGAGACCGAGGGCGAGCTGCGGCGCCAGGGCGCCAGCAGCGCCGCCGTGAAGGTGCTGCGCCGCGTGCACGTGCGCTACGAGGGCACCGATTCGGCGCTCGTCGTGCCCTTCGGCAGCGAGGCGGACATCCAGGCCGCGTTCGAGTCCGCCTACCGGCAGCGCTTCGCCTTCCTGATGGCCGAGCGCCGGCTGGTGATCGAGGCGGTGTCGGTCGAGGCAGTGGGCGAGGGCGACGCGCCGGTCGAGCCGCGCCATGCGTTGGCCGCGAGCGGTGCGGCGCCGGTGCGCGACACGGTGCAGCTGTTCAGCGGCGGGCGCTGGTGGGATGCGGCGCTGGTGGTGCGCGAGGATGCGCAACCCGGCCACGTGGTCGACGGCCCGGCCATCATCGCCGAGAAGACCGCGACCACGGTGGTCGAGCCCGGCTGGCGCGCCCGGGTCACCGCGTACGACCACCTGCTGCTCGAACGCGTGCAGCCGCGCGAGGCGCGCAAGGCCATCGGCACCACCGTCGATCCGGTGATGCTGGAGGTGTTCAACAACCTGTTCATGAACATCGCCGAGCAGATGGGGCTGCAGCTGCAGAACACCGCCTACTCGGTGAACATCAAGGAACGGCTGGACTTCAGCTGCGCGCTGTTCGACGCCGACGGCAACCTGATCGCCAACGCGCCGCACATGCCGGTGCACCTGGGCTCGATGAGCGAGTCGATCAAGACCGTGATCCAGGGCAATGCCGGTCGCATGCAGCCGGGCGACGTGTACGCGCTGAACGACCCGTACCACGGCGGCACGCACCTGCCCGACGTGACGGTGGTGACGCCGGTGTACCTGGGCGCGGCAGCCGGCGAGAAGCCGCTGTTCTACGTCGGCTCGCGCGGCCACCATGCCGACATCGGCGGCATCACGCCGGGCTCGATGCCGCCGTTCTCGACCCGCATCGAGGAAGAGGGCGTGCAGATCGACAACGTCAAGCTGGTCGAGGCCGGCGTGCTGCGCGAGGCCGACATCCTGGCGCTGCTCAAGAGCGGCCGCTACCCCTCGCGCAACCCGCAGCAGAACCTGGCCGACCTGAAGGCGCAGATCGCCGCCAACGAGAAGGGCGTGCAGGAGCTGCGCAAGATGGTGCAGCAGTTCGGGCTGGAGGTGGTGCAGGCCTACATGCGCCACGTGCAGGACAACGCCGAGGAATCGGTGCGGCGCGTCATCACGCGGCTGAAGGACGGCCGCTTCACGCTGCCGCTGGACAACGGCGCACAGATCAGCGTGGCGATCCGCGTCGATGCGGCGCAACGCAGCGCGGTGATCGATTTCAGCGGCACCTCGGCGCAGCTGGCCAACAACTTCAACGCGCCGCGCGCGGTGTGCATGGCGGCGGTGCTGTACGTGTTCCGCACGCTGGTCAACGACGACATCCCGCTGAACGCCGGCTGCCTGAAGCCGCTGCAGGTGATCATCCCCGAGGGCTCGATGCTGAACCCGAACCCGCCGGCCTCGGTGGTGGCCGGCAACGTCGAGACCTCGACCTGCATCACCAACGCGCTGTACGGCGCGCTGGGCGTGATGGCGGCCGGCCAGTGCACGATGAACAACTTCACCTTCGGCAACGCGACCTACCAGTATTACGAAACGATCTCCGGCGGCTCGGGCGCGGGGCCGGATTTCGACGGCACCTCGGTCGTGCAGACGCACATGACGAACTCGCGGCTCACCGATCCCGAGATGCTGGAGTTCCGCTTCCCGGTGCGGCTGGACAGCTACGAGATCCGCGCCGGCTCGGGCGGCGCCGGGCGGCACCGCGGCGGCGACGGCGGCGTGCGGCGCGTGCGCTTCCTCGAGACGATGACGGCGTCGATCCTGTCGAACGGCCGCCACGCCGGCGCCTTCGGCGTGGCCGGCGGGTCGGCCGGCCGGCCCGGCATCAACCGGGTCGAGCGGGCCGACGGCACGGTCGAGACGCTGGACCACATCGGATCGGTCGAGATGCAGCCCGGCGACGTGTTCGTGGTCGAGACCCCGGGCGGCGGCGGCTACGGCGCGGCATGAGGATCATCCCTGAGCAATCGTTGTCAGTACAGATGGACCGGGCGGAAAGGGTGGAGCACGGGGGCGTCGCTGCCTACACTGCCCCTCGATCCGGCCCAATACCTCCCTCCCGCCGGATCCGATCCGGCCACGTTCCTCCCTCCGGCCGGGTCCTTCGGGCCCGCCGTTGCACGTCTCCCCCCGCTGCCGGCGGGCCCATTCTTTTGATCTCCTGCCGTCGATGCTCACGCCGGTGTTCGCACTGAAGCTGGCGCTGGTCTGTGCCGTCGTGCTGGGCGCGAGCTTCGCGGCGCGCCGCTTCGGCCACCGCGTGGCCGG
Organism: Rhizobacter sp. P2_D12; assembly: GCF_056404395.1. Lineage (NCBI taxonomy): Bacteria > Pseudomonadati > Pseudomonadota > Betaproteobacteria > Burkholderiales > Sphaerotilaceae > Rhizobacter > Rhizobacter sp. P2_D12. The sequence continues at coordinate 37,166 of NZ_JBFUEB010000023.1, forward strand.
CACCTTGTCGGGCATGCCGATGATTGCCGGGCCGATCATGGGCTTCGTGCTGCTGCAGTCGCCGCCGGCGCAGGCGCAGGCGATCGCGCTGGCGACCGTGGTGGCCTTCCCGGCGATGGTGTCGCACATGCTGGCCTTCGCGCATGCGGTGCGGCGGATGCCGTGGTGGGCCGCGTGGGGGGCCGCGAACGCGATGTTCCTCGCGGTCGGCAGCCTGCTGCTGTGGCTGCACCTGCCGGCGCTGCCGGCCTGCGTGCTGGCGGCACTGTCGCCGTGGGCCGGGCTGCGGCTGATGCCGGCCCACCGGCGCGAGCGCACGGTGCTGCACATCCCGGCGATCGAGCTGGTGTTGCGCGTCGCGGCGGCCGCGGCGCTGGCGGCGGCCATCATGCTCGGCGCGGCGCTGTTCCCGGCGGCAATCAGCGGGCTGCTGCTGGCCCTGCCGATCACCGGCAACGTGCTGCCCTGCTTCACGCGCGTGCGGCATGGCGCCGACGCGACGATCGAGCTGCTGTCGGGCTTCGTGCAGGGCATGGCCGGCTTCGCCACCTTGTTCATCGTGCTGGTGATCGCGCTGCCGGTGCTCGGGGCGGGCCTGTCCTGTGCACTGGCCTGGGCGGTGACGCTGGCCGTCGCGTGGGTGCTGCAGCGCAGGCGGGCCACCCTGACCGTGCCGATCATCGGCGCGGATTGACACCCGGGCGGGAACTGCCGTCGCACGCATGCCACTCAGCTCGCATCGCATGGGAGCAGGGTGGTCATGCCATGGCCGAGAGGGCTGTTTCGCTGCAGGGAGAGGCGCTCGTCGATGCGGCAGGGCAGGTCTGGTTGCCATACGACCTTCCGCACCTGCCGCACCTGCCGGCACGCACGCGCGGATGGCGCCGCCTCTCCGCGCTGCGCGACATCCGCCACGCCGGCCGCCGGCCGTTTCATTGGTGCATGCCGTCCGGCGGGACGCTGCACGTGCTCAACGGCATGGGCGTTTCGCTGGGCGACTCGATCGTCGGCATGAACGCGCTGGCGTGGCTCAAGGACCGGCATCCGGCGCTTCGCATCCACCTCTACCGAACGCCGCACGCCCCGGCAGGGGTCGAGCGGCTCTACCGGCTCGCCGGCCACCTCGTCGAATCGGTCACCTACCTGCCGCTTTCGTTGGAGACCCTGCCCGACCAGGCCATCGACCTGTCCGACGTCCTGCACTGGCCTTCGTTCGCCAGCGAGCCGATGGTGGACTTCTTCATTCGCGGCCTCGGCATGCTGCCGCACGAACTGCCGGCCTGCGCCAAGGCGAACCGCTGGCTGGCCCGGCTGCGCCTGCCATCGGTTCCCGCCGCGTGGCGTGGGCGCGGCTATGTGCTGTTCTGCGGCCAGGCCAGCACGCCGCTGCGCACGGTTCCGCAGGCGCAGGCCGCGGCGATGGTCGAGCGCATCTGGCGCCGCTACGGCCTGCCGGTCCTCGGCTTCCATCCGGTCCGGCATCCGCACCATGAAGACATCTCGCGCCATTCTGCCGGCCTGGATCAGTACATCGCCTGGGTCAAGGGCGCCCGCGCGGTGGTCGGCACGGACAGCTCGGCGATCCACCTGGCGGCGGGGTTCGACGTGCCGACGCTGGCGGTCTTCGTGAGCATCGACCCGGCATTGCGGGTGCGCGACTATCCGAACTGCCGGGCCCTGGACATGCGTTCCGAACGAACCTGCGGCCTGCACGCGAGCCACGACGCTGCCGTGCTCGAGGCGGTCCGCCGCACCTGGCAGGCCGTCGTCGAGCGGCCGGATCTGCCCTGGCCTGCGCTGGCGGCCCCGCCCGAGTGGGACTGACCCCCGTTGACAGCGCGCCGGCTCGCCTGTAAAAAGAGCATATGTTCTTGTTGAAGTAAAAATAGAACATACGTTCCATCAACGACCTGGCGCGGCGAGCGGCCCGAGCCGCCGCACGCGCCCGGCAGGAGACAAGCATGACCCGTTCACTTCGTGCCCCGGCGCCGTATGGTGCCGTGCTGGCTGGCGCCTTGCTGCTGACCGCTTGCGGCGGGGGCGGCAACGAACGCGGCGCGCCGGCGGCGGCGTCGGCCGATGCCCCGCCCACCGAACGCGCGGCCGCCATCGCGCCGCCCGGCGCCAGCACCTGGACGCCGCTGATCCCGCTGTCGATGGTGACGCCGTCGGCCGCGCTGCTGCCCAACGGCAAGGTCATCCTGTGGGCCTCGTCCGACCGCTTCACCGACAGCGCGCCGAACGGCCAGACCTACACCACGCTGTTCGACCCGGCCACGCAGACCGCGTCGGAGACGCTGGTGACGCAGACCGGGCACGACATGTTCTGCTCCGGCACGACCAACCTGCCGGACGGACGCATCCTGGTCAACGGCGGCAAGAACAGCGAGAAGACCACCATCTACGACCCGGTGTCCAACGCCTGGACCTCGGCCGCGGCGATGAAGATCACGCGCGGCTACAACGCCAACACCCTGCTGCCCGACGGCTCGGTGTTCACCTTCGGCGGCTCGTGGAGCGGCGGCCGCGGCAACAAGCACGGCGAGCGCTGGACGGCCGCCGGCGGCTGGGCGCGCCTGAACGGCGTGCCGGTCGACACGGCGCTGGGCAACGACCCCGACTTCGCGTTCCGCGCCGACAACCACATGTGGTTGATCCCGGCACCCAACGGGCGGGTGCTGCACGCCGGGCCGGCGGCCAACATGAACTGGATCGACCCCGAGGCGAACGGCGGAACGGGCGCGATCACCCCGGCCGGCCCGCGCGGCGACGACCCGTACAGCCAGAGCGGCAACGCCGTGATGTACGACATCGGCAAGGTGCTGAAGGTGGGCGGCGCACCGGCCTACGAAGGCCAGAACGCGACCAACCGCGCCTACGTGATCGACATGAACGCCGGCGTCTCGGTGCGCAAGATCGCGCCGATGGCCTACTCGCGCATCTTCGCCAACAGCGTGGTGCTGCCGAACGGGCAGGTGCTCATCGTCGGCGGCCACAGCTTCGGCCACCCGTGGTCGGACGACAACTCGGCGCTCGTGCCCGAGCTGTGGGATCCCGTCACCGAAGCCTTCACGCCGCTGCCGCCGATCGCGGTGCCGCGCAACTACCACAGCGTCGCGCTGCTGCTGCCCGATGCCCGCGTGCTGACGGCCGGCAGCGGGCTGTGCGGCAGCTGCTCGACCAACCACAACAACGCGCAGATCCTGACGCCGCACTACCTGCTCAATGCCGACGGCACGCCGGCCACGCGGCCGGTGATCAGCAACGCGCCGGCCACCGCGACGCACGGCACCAGCATCGCGGTGACGACCAACGCGGCCGTCACGGCCTTCTCGCTGGTGCGCCTGGGCTCGACCACGCACACGGTCAACAACGACCAGCGCCGCATCCCGCTGCAGTTCAGCAGCACCGGCGCCAACGCGTATTCGCTGGCGCTGCCGTCCAATCCCGGCGTCGTGCTGCCCGGCTACTACATGCTGTTCGCGATGAACGCGGAGGGCACGCCGTCGGTGTCGAAGATGATCCGCATCGGCGGCGATGCGGCACCGAAGCTGGCCAACCCCGGCTCGCAGACCACCGTCAGCGGCAGTGCCGTCAGCCTGGCGCTGGCCGCGACCACGCCGACCGGCACGCTGACCTTCGGCGCCACCGGCCTGCCGCCGGGCGTGTCGATCAACACCGCCACCGGGGCCATCACCGGCACGCCGACGACCGTCGGCCAGTACGTGGTGACCGTCAACGCGCGCAACGACGTGGCGACCAGCAGCACCCAGCTGGCCTGGGACGTGACGCCGCTGCTCGGCGCGACGGTGCAGTACGTGATGCTGGAGGCGGTGTCCGAGACCGCGGGCAAGGCCTGGACCTCGATGGCCGAGTTCAACCTGCTGGACCGCAGCGGCGCGGTGATCCCGCGCACCGGCTGGACGGTGCAGGTCGACAGCCAGGAAGCGGCGACCGGGCAGAACTCCGGGGCCGCCGCGATCGACGGCGACGCCGCCACCTTCTGGCACACCAAGTACACCGGCGGCGACGTGCCGCCGCCGCACCGCTTCATCGTCAACCTGGGCACGGCGCGCGGCATCGGCGGCTTCAAGTACCTGCCGCGGCCGGCGGCGACGGGCCAGAACGGCACCATCGCAGCCTGGAACTTCTACATCGGCAACGACGGCAGCAGCTGGTCGCTGCTGAAGAGCGGCAACTTCAACGACTTCCCCGACCGCGCGGCCGAGAAGACCATCACCGTCGACCGCGCGCCGTCGATCGCGCCGATCGCCAACCGCAACAACACGCTGAACCAGGCGGTGTCGTTCGGCGTCAGCGGCGGGGATCCGGACGGCGACACGCTCGCGTACTCGGCCACCGGGTTGCCGACGGGCCTGGCGATCAACGGCACCAGCGGGCTGATCAGCGGCACCGTCACGGCGACCGGCAACTTCGCGGTGACGGTCAGCGTGAACGACGGCCATGGCGGCACGGCCAGCGTGTCGTTCGGCTGGAACGTCAGCGCGGCGCAGTTCGTGATCGACCCGGTGCCGGCGGCACCGCTCGCGTCGGGCGGCAACGCGACTTTCAACGTCGCGTCGAACGGCGGTGCCGGCACGCGCTACCRCTGGACCTTCGGCGACGGCACGGCGCAGACGGCGTACTCGACGTCGACGACGATCAGCCACACCTATGCGGCGCCGGGGCTGTACAACGTCACGGTGGAAGCGATCGACGCCAACAACGTGGTCACCTCGCGCACCTTCAGGCAGGCCGTGTACGCGGTGACGACGAGCGCGAAGCCGACCGCCTCGTCGAGCGTCGCGATCGAGGCCGGCACGACGCCGCGCGTGTGGCTGGTCAACCAGGACAACGACAGCGTCAGCGTCTTCAACGGCAGCACGCAGGCGCGCATCGCCGAGATCGCGGTCGGCACGCGGCCGCGCAGCGTGGCCATCGCACCCGACGGCCGCGTCTGGGTCGTCAACAAGGGCGATGCGACGATCAGCATCATCGATGCCTCGACGCTGGCGCTCGCGCAGACCATCGCCCTGCCGCGCTCGTCGCAACCCTTCGGCCTGGCCTTCGCGCCCGACGGCAGCGCCGGCTACGTCGCGCTGGAAGGCAGCGGCCAGCTGCTGAAGCTGAACGCCGGCACCGGCGCGACGCTGGGCAGCGTGGCGGTGGGCGCGAACCCGCGCCACGTGTCGGTGGCGGCGGCGAGCAACCGCGTGCTGGTGTCGCGCTTCGTCTCGCCGGCCTTGCCGGGCGAGGCCACGGCCAGCGTGCAGACGGCGTTGGCCGGCGTCAAGAAGGGGGGCGAGGTGGTCTTCGTGACGCCCGCGCTGGCGATCGAGCGCACCGTGGTGCTGCAGCACAGCGACAAGCCCGACAGCCTGCTGCAGGGCCGCGGCATTCCGAACTACCTGGCACCGGCGGTGATCTCGCCGGACGGCAACAGCGCCTGGGTGCCGTCCAAGCAGGACAACCTGCTGCGCGGCACGCTGCGCGACGGCAGCAACCTGGACTTCCAGAACACGGTGCGCGCGATCAGCTCGCGCATCGACCTGGCGAGCTTCACCGAGGACTACCCGGCGCGCATCGACCACGACAACTCCGGTGTCGGCAGCGGCGCGGCCTTCCACCCGACGGGTGCCTACCTGTTCGTCGCGCTGGAGACCAGCCGCGAGGTGGCAGTGGTCGACCCGGTCGCCAAGGCCGAGGTCTACCGCTTCCCGGTCGGGCGTGCGCCGCAGGGCCTCGCGGTGTCGGCCGACGGGCTGAAGCTGTACGTCAACAACTTCATGGACCGCACGCTGGGCGTGTACGACCTGGCGCGGCTCGTCAACTTCGGCGAGCTGAACCTGCCGCTGGTGGCGAACGCGAATGCGGTGGGCACCGAGAAGCTCGCGGCCAACGTGCTGACCGGCAAGAAGCTGTTCTACGACGCGCAGGACACGCGGCTGGCGCGCGACGCGTACATGAGCTGCGCGTCGTGCCACAACGACGGCGGGCACGATGGCCGAACCTGGGACTTCACCGGCCTGGGCGAAGGCTTGCGCAACACCATCACGCTGCGCGGGCGGGCCGGGGCGCAGGGCAACAAGCACTGGACCGGCAACTTCGACGAGATCCAGGATTTCGAAGGGCAGATCCGCAACTTCGCGCTCGGCACCGGGCTGATGAGCGATGCGCTGTACAACGCCGGCACGCGTTCGCAGCCGCTGGGCGACGCGAAGGCGGGGCAGAGCGCAGACCTGGATGCGCTGGCCGCCTATGTCGCGTCGCTGAAGACGAGCGATGCGAGCCCGAACCGCAACGCCAACGGCACGCTGACGGCCGATGCGCTGGCCGGGCAGGCGATCTTCCGCGGCGCGGGCGGGTGCCTGGCCTGCCACGGTGGCACCGACGTGACCGACAGCGCCGGCGGCGTGCTGCGCAACGTCGGCACGATCAAGGCGTCGTCGGGCAAGCGCCTGGGGCAGACGCTGACCGGGCTGGACACGCCGACACTGAAGGGCGTGTGGGCGACGGCGCCCTACCTGCACGACGGCTCGGCCGCGACGCTGCTGGACGTGCTGACGACGGCGAATGCCGCCAACCTGCACGGCGCGGCGAACAGCCTGACGGCGGCGCAGCGCACGCAGCTGGTGGCCTACCTGCAGCAGCTGGACGACACGAGTGACGCGATCACCCCGGCCACCATCGGCAGCCTGTCGGTGCTGGACACGGCGAACGCGGCCGACTGGTCGGTGCAGGCCAACCTGCAGAACGGCGCGCAGCAGTTCGGCGACCGCACCTTCACGATCACCGCGCTGCCGGCGGTGCTGTCGGGTTCTCCCTGGTTGCGCACGGCGAACGATTCGAAGACCTTCACCGGCAACCCGACGGTGAGCTTCGCGCTGAACCAGCCGGCGGACGTGTACCTGACGGTCGACGATCGCTTCAACGGCGCGCTGGCGTGGATGGCGGGCTGGTCGAATACCGGGCTGAAGATGACGACCAGCGAAGGCGGCACGGCGCGCAGCTACACCGTCTTCACGAAGAGCTTCCCGGCCGGCAGCGTCAACCTCGGGCCGGCTGGGGCGGCGGGCAACAGCATGTACAGCGTGGTGGTGCGCTAGCGCGCAGGGGTGGGCGGTGCAAATCCGAAGGTGGACCTGAAGTTGGCAAGCAAACCGTTCGGACTGGGCCTGTCGAAGGCCTGCTCGCTGATGGCGACGCTCGCCGCATGGCAGGCGATGGCCGCCGACCCGGAGCTCGAGCGCGGCCGCCAGCTGTACCGCGGCGACGCGCCGCTGTCCGGCACGATCACCGGCCACGCGCAGCCGCTGCCGCCGCTGGCCACGCGCTGCATCAACTGCCACTCGCGCGACAGCGTCGCGCGCAGCCCGGCCGTGTCGGCGTCGGCTGCGCAGCCGTTCGCGCCCTTGCTGACGCGCGAACGCCTGCTGGAGCCGATCGCGCGGCGCGGCGGGCCGCCGTCGCGCTACGAGCTGGCGACTTTCTGCCGCCTGCTGCGCACCGGCATCGACCCGGCCTACGTGCTGATCCCGCGCCAGATGCCGCGCTACGCGATCGACGATGCGCAATGCCGGGCGCTGTGGACCTACCTGACCGATGGAGGAGAGCCGCGATGAGCACACGCCGATCCGTGCTGGCCGGGGCCGCCGCGCTGGTGGCCGGGCCCTGGGCCGCGCGGGCGCACCAGGCCTTCGGGCCGGTGCAGCCCGAACTGGCGGCACCGGCGCTGCCGCTGCAGGACATGGCCGGCAAGCCGGTGGCGTTGCCCGCGCTGCTGGCGGGCCAGGTGACGGCCGTGCAGCTGATGTTCACCGGCTGCAGCGCCACCTGCCCGATCCAGGGCGCGGTGTTCGCCGACGCGCAGGCGCGGCTCGCGAAGGCGCAGGCCGACCTGCGGCTGCTGTCGGTGTCGATCGATCCGCTGGGCGACGACCTGGCCGCGATGCGGGCCTGGCTCGCGAAGTTCGGTGCGCAGCCGGGACGCTGGGCCGGCGCGCTGCCGCGCGCGAAGGATGCCGATGCGCTGCTCGACTTCCTGCGTGGCCGCGCACCGGGCGTCGACCGGCACACCGCACAGGCCTTCGTGTTCGATCGCCGCGCCCGGCTGGTCTTTCGCACCGAGGACATGCCGCAGCCGGCCGAGCTGGTGGCGCTGATGCAGCGCATCGCGCAGCGCTGAGGGCGCCGCGCGCGCGAGGGTCAGAGCATCTTCAGCTTCAGTGCCGTCAGGTCGCCGGGCGGGATGTTGGTGTACAGCCCGGTGATCTCGGAATCCGACAGCGCACGGTGGTGGACCTGCACCGCGTCCAGCGCGCCGTTGAAGTGTTCCATGTAGCCCGAGCTGTTGCTGCCCGAGCCGTTGGTCGGGCGGGCCCCGAAGACCAGGCCGAAGTCCGTGGCGCGCGCCGTCGCGTAGTCGTTGACGAAGAAGCCCGTGCGGGTCGTGCGCAGGGTCTTGTCGACATAGAACTTCATCGTCGTGCCCGAGCGGACGACGGTCACCATGTGCCACTTGCCGTCCTTGAGAAGGCTGGTGTCGGCGTCGTTGTGGACCACTTCGCCCTGGCTCGGGAACTGCGTGCTGAGGAAGCGCAGGCCGCGCGTCGGATCGAGCCGCAGCCACAGCTGGTAGGGCGACTCGAGGCCGACGCCGTAGGCCCACAGCAGCGTCTCGACCGCATTGCTGTAGGTGCTGCCGGACTTGAACCACAGGTTCAGCGTGAAGTTGTTGCTCGTCAGCAGGCTGGGCGAGGCATCGGGCACGTGGATGTACGAGCTGCCGTTCAGCTGCGCGGCGGTGTCGAACTTGCCGGTCGCGGAGGCGGCGGTGCTGCCGGCCTTGCGCACCCAGCGGACCGCACCGTTGTTGCCGGAGTCGTCGGTGACGGCGCTCGAATCGGCGCCCGGCAGCGCCTGCGTGAAGAAGCGGATGGTCGTGTTGCTGCCGCTGCCGTCCTGCAATTCGGCCAGCACGCCCAGCGTGGTGGAGTTCACCATCGCCAGGTCGGTGTATTCGCCGGCACCGGTGGGCAGCGCGCTGCTGTACTTCCACGTGACGCCGTCGTCCTCGCTGTAGCGGACGACGAGGTCGGCGCGCAGCGCGCTCTTGGTGTAGTTGGCCGCGTCCTTCGACGGCGCCGTGAACGCGAGCGTGGAGGCATTGACGCGCAGCACTGCCCCCTCGACCACCGGGCCGGTGAACTGCGCGGAGGCCACCATGCGCCCGAAGCTCGCGCCGCCGTTCGTGCTGACCGACTTGACGCGCACCAGCGGCTGGTTGATCGCGACGCTGAGCGGCAGCGCGGAGCGCGAGATCTTCAGCACGTTGCCGTTGCCTTGCTCGACGAGCTGGCTTTCATTCGGCTCGAACAGGATGGAGTCGGCGACCGGCTCGGTGCCGCCGAGGGACCAGTTGGCGCCGCTGTCGTCGGAATAGAGGACGCCGGTGACGTTGCGCAGCACCTTGGCGTCGTCCGGGTCGACGCGGTAGCCCCAGAACGGCACCAGCAGCCGGCCGGCGTAGGCACCGTTCTTCAGCTGGATGCCGTGGCCCGGGCCGGGCAGCATCAGGCGGTAGTCGGCGGGAATCAGGCTGCTCCTGTCGACGGGGTTCGACCACGAGACGCCGCCGTCCGTGGTGCTGCGCAGGTAGAGCTTCGGCAGGTTGTCGAGGCTCTTCTCCGACAAGCCCTCCGACGACGAACCGTAGAAGACGAAGACGGTGCCGCTCTTCGAATCGAGCACCGGCGACGGGTTGCCGGTCGGCCGGGCGGTGGAGACCAGGTCTTCGCCCAGCCGCGTGGCGGCGCTCCAGGTGGCGCCGCTGTCGGTGGAGCGCGACACGACGACCTCCTTGTTCGACGTGTCGCTGTCGTCGCGCCGCGCTTCGCAGAACGCGAGCAGTACGCCGGGCGTCTGCGTGGCCACCAGTGCCGGCAATCGGACGACCGGTCGCAAGGCGTAGGAGATGGAGGCACCGTTGAAGACCGTGGTGCGGGACGACAACTGGGCCGATGCGGGCCCGTGGAAGAACACGGCGAATGCAAGAAATACTGCGAACAACATCTGCATGGTGATCTCCGGTACGGCGGCGGCGTGCGACGTGCACGCCATGCGGGTACCGGAGAATCGGCTGAAACGCGGCCCGATGGAGAGGCATGATCGACCGGGCGAAACGGACCGTGTTCAGAGGATGCTCAGCCGCAGCGCCGTCAGGTCGCCGGGCTGGACGTTGTTGAACAGCCCGGAGATCTCGGAGGCGGACAGGGCCCGGTGGTGGACCTGCACGTCGTCGAGCGCGCCGTTGAACTGTTCCGTGTACCCGTTCGTTCCGTTGGTGGGCCGGGCGCCGAACACCAGTCCGAAATCGGTGGCCGTGGCCGTCGTGTAGTTGTTGGCGAAGAAGCCGGTCTGGGTCGACCGCAGGGCCCCGTCCACGTAGAACAGCAGCGAGGTGCCCGAGCGCACGGCCGAGACCATGTGCCACTGGTTGTCGTTGACGATCGCGGCGTTGTTGTCTTCATAGACCTTCTGGGCCAGGGCCGGGTACTGCGTGCTGGTCATGCGCAAGCCCTTGGCCGGGTCCAGGCGCAGCGACATGTGGTACGGCGACGTGTTGCCCATCCCGTAGGCCGTCATCAGCGACTCGGACGCATTGCTGTAGTTGCCCGACTTGAACCACAGGTTCAGCGTGAAGCTGTTGTTGGTCAGCAGGCTGGGCGAGGCGTCCGGCGCGTGGACGTAGGCGCTGCCGTTCAGCCAGGTCGCGGTGTTGAACCTGCCGCTGCCGGTGGTGGAGCTGCTGCTGACCTTCTTCACCCAGCGAACGGCCGGGTTGTGGCCCGAGGCGTCGGTCACGCTGCTCGAATCGGCGGCCGGCAGCGTGGTGGTGAAGAACTTGATCTGCGTGTTGTCCCCGCTGCTGGTCTGCAGCTCGGCAATGACGCCCAGCGTGGTCGCGTTCAGCTTCGCGATGTCGGTGTATTCGGCCTTGCCGTTCGGCAGCGCGATGGGGTACTTCCAGGTGATGCCGTCGTCTTCGCTGTAGCGGATGGCCAGGTCGGCGCGCGACCCGCTGCTGGTGTAGTTGGTCGCGTCCTTGGTCGGCGAGGTGAAGGCCAGCAGCGAGGAGCTGGCCCGCAGCACGGCGCCTTCGACGCGCGGACCGCTGAACTGGGCCGACGGAACCTGCCGCGAGAAGCTCTGCCCGCCGTCGGTGCTGATCGACTTGACCCGCACCAACGGCGTGTCGGGCGACGAGATCGCCACGGGCTTGGCGGCGCGGGTGATCTTCAGGATGTTGCCGTTGCCCTGCTCGACAACCTGGCTTTCGTTGGGCCCGTACGCCTCGGCATCGCTGGCGTCCTCCATGCCGCCGAGGTCCCAGGTGGCGCCGTGGTCCTCGGAGATGAGGACGCTGGTGAATTCCCTGAGGCGGAACGTGCCGTCGCCGTTGGGCAGCTTCCGGTAGCCCCAGACCGGCGTCAACAGCGTGCCGGCGTGGCTGCCGTTCTGCAGCTGGATGCCGTGGCCCGGGCCCGGCAGCATCAGCGTGACGTCGGGCGGGATCAGCGCGCTCAGTTCCACCGGTGGGTTCCATGTGGTGCCCAGCGTGGTGCTGGAGCGCATGTACAGCTTCGGTATGTTGTCGAGGGCTTTCTCACCCTTGCCTTGGGCGCTGGAGCCGTACAAGACGAGCAGCTTGCCGTTGCTGGCGTCCAGCACCGGCGACGCATTGCCCGTGGGTCGGTTGGGGTCCGGGTCTTCGGCCAGGACCTGCGGCAGGGTCCAGGTGGCGCCGTAGTCGAAGGACGACGCGTAGACGATTTCCTTGTCCGACGTGTCGTCGCTTGAATAGCGCGCTTCGCAGAAGGCCAGCAGAACCCCGGGAGAGTTCGTGGCGACCAGTGCCGGCAGCCGCACAATGGGCCGCGTCGCATGGGTGAAGCTGCCGCCCTGAAAGATCGTGGTCTGCGCGGACAGCTGGGCCGATGCCGGCAGATGACAAGCGAGAACGAATGCAAACAATACAGCGAACAACATTTGCATGGCCATCTCCAGTACTGCATGAGATTTCGAGGACTTCCGTTTCTCCCTGCGATGCCGGGAGCGAAGGTACGCCGGAGTTCCCTGATCTCAAAGCAGTGCAGATGTCCTTCTCGTTTCCCTCCATTGACCTGGCGGCCGGGCAGGTCTTCAGGGTGCGAGTTTCCCCAGGTAGGCCCGCACGCCCGGGTGCCCGCACAGCTCGCGCATCGACGCGGCGTGCATCAGCCGGCTGGTGCGCGACTCGTCCTTGTGCACGAAGATGTAGCGCTCGCAGATGTCGGCCAGGATCTCCATGTGCACCGGCTCGTTCGGGTGCAGGCACAGGAACACCAGCTTGCCCTGGCCGCGCAGCCGGCGGAAGAACTCCAGCATGAAGCCGATGTAGCCGTCCTGCGTGTTGAACTGCGGCTCGTCGAACAGGTGCACCACCGCGCGCTCGGTGCCGGCGTGTTCGAGCATGAAGTTCGGCCGGTCGCGCTTGAACGAGCGCACCTGGTACGACTGGTGGTAGTGCAGCGCGAGCCGGTCGCGCTCGCGGTAGCGCACCTTGTGGATGTCCTGCCCGGCCACCAGCACGCGGCCCCCGCTGGGCGCATTGCCGCCGGTGATCAGCTCGAACATCGTGGTCTTGCCGGCGCCGTTGGCGCCCATCACGCCGATGATGCCCGGCGCGTCGACCTGGAAATCGGCCTCCAGCGAGAACGTGGTCTGCCGCTGCGGCCAGCCGCGGTGGTAGTGCTTGCGTAAGCCGTCGACGTGAAGAATCGGTGTGCCCATCGGATCAGACTCCCAGCAGCTTGCGTTGCAGCGCCGCATCGCCGCGCAGCGCCGCGGCGCTGCCCTCGTGCACGATGCGGCCCTGGTGCATCACGTACGCGCGGTCGGACACCGCCAGCGCACTCTCGACGTTCTGCTCCACCAGCAGCACCGCCACCCCCTCGCGCTTCAGGCGCGTCACCGTTGCCATCACGTCCTGCACCACCTTGGGCGCGAGGCCCTGGCTCGGTTCGTCGAACAGCACCAGCCCCGGCGAGCCGATCAGCGCGCGCGAGATCGCCACCATCTGCATCTCGCCGCCCGACAGGTTTTCGCACTCTCGGCCCATCAGGTACTCCATCGCCGAGAAGATCTCGAAACACTCCTTCTCGTTCCAGGCCCGAAAGCGCGTCTTCTTGCGCGCGATCGCCAGGTTGCGGGCCACCGTCAGCGTCGGGAAGATGCGCCGGTCGTCCGGCACCCAGCCGACGCCCATGCCGGCGATGCGGTGCGTCGGCAAGTGCGTGATGTCGACGCCGTCGAAGCGCACGCTGCCGCGCTTGGGCGGCGTGAGGCCGAGGATCGATCGCAGCGTCGTCGTCTTGCCGGCGCCGTTCGGGCCGAGCAGCGACACCACTTCGCCCGGCGCGATGTGAAGCGACACGCCGAACAGCGCCTGCGTCTCGGCGTAGAAGGTCTCGATGCCATGGATCTCGAGGATCGATGGTTGTGGCTTCAGGACCGCGCTCATGCCAGCATCCCCAGGTTGGAGCGTTGCACCCACGGGTTGTGGCGCAGCTGCGCCGGCGTGCCTTCGGCGATCACCTGGCCCCAGTGGATCACGTTGATCTTGTCGGCCAGGCCGAACAGGAAACGCATGTCGTGCTCGATGACCACGATGGTCAGCTCGCGTTTCAGCTGCGCAATCAGCTCGGCGACGCGCGCCGTGCCCTCGGCGCCCAGCCCGGCGGTCGGCTCGTCGAGGAACAAGAGCCGCGGGTCGGTGGCCAGCGCGACGCCGATCTCCAGCGCGCGCCGCTCGCCATACGACAGCGCCCCGGCCATCGCCGACGCCTTGCCGGCCAGCCCGACGCGGTCGAGCACCGCCATCGCCAGTTCGCGGCCGCGGCTGAAGCGCCCCAGGTCGCGCCACATCGAGAAGCCTTGTTCGCGCACCGACGGCAGCGCGACCAGCACGTTGTCCAGCGTGGTCTCGTCGTCGAACAGGTTCATGATCTGGAACGAGCGCGACAGCCCGCGCCGCGCGATCTGCCGCGGCGTGAGCCCGGTGATGTCCTCGCCGGCAAAGGTCACGCTGCCGCGGTCCGGCGCGTAGCGGCCGGTCAGCACGTTGAAGCAGGTGGTCTTGCCCGCGCCATTGGGACCCATGATCCCGGTGAGCTGCTTTTCCTCGAACGACAGCGTGATGCTTTCCAGCACCACCTGGTCGCCGAAGCGCTTGTGCAGTTGATGAGCCTCGAACAGGGCCACGGTCAGGTCTCCTTGATCTGCGTTGCGAGCGTGGCCGTGCCGCGCCGTTCGGTGCCGCGCGTCGCGCAGCGCGCCCGCCAGGCCTGCCAGGCCCCAGCCACGCCGTCCGGCTGGAACAGCACCATCACGATGAACACCAGGCCGTACCAGAGCAGCCAGGTCTCGGTGTAGGCGCCGAGCAGGTCGCGCGCCAGGATGAAGATCAGCGCGCCGATCACCGGGCCCCAGAAGCTCACCAGCCCGCCGCCGATCAGCACCATCATCACGACGAAGCCCGAGTTGTGCAGGCTCATCACGTTCGGGTAGGCCGACTGCTGCGCCATCGCGAACAGCGAGCCGGCCAGCCCGGCGATCGCCGTCGAGAGGATGAAGGCCAGCCACTTGTACAGCCACACGTTGTGGCCGACGAAGGCGGCGCGCATCTCGTTCTGCTTGATGGCGCGCAGGATGCGGCCGAACGGCGAATGCACCAGCCGCCACAAGGCCACCAGCACCAGCGCGAACACCGCGAGCGCGAAATAGAAGAAGGCCTCGTTGCTCTTGAGCGCAATGTCGACGAAGCCGAGCGACAGGTCGGGACGCTTGATGTTCAGCAGGCCGTCCTCGCCGCCGGTCACCGTGTGCCACTTGCCGGCGACGAACCAGGCAAGCTGCCCGAACGCGATCGTCAGCAGCGCGTAGTAGATGCCGCGCCGGTGCGAGATGAACGCCCCCACCAGCGCACCGGCGATGCCCGCCGCCGCCACCGCGCCCAGCACCCCCAGCACCAGCCCGGCGCCGCCGCGCAGCTGCAGCAGCCCGAACGCGTACGCGCCGATGCCGAAGTAGGCGCCATGCCCGAACGACGGCAGGCCGCCGTAGCCGAGCAGCAGGTTGTGACCCAGCGCGAACAGCATCCAGATCATGATTTCCAGCGCCAAGTACTGGTAGAGCCCGACCTTGCTGAGCCACAGCGGCGTGCTGGCCAGCACGGCCACCGTGACCAGGAGTGGAAGCGGGACGAGGGCGGCGTGTCGGCTTGAGCTGAGCATGGGAAACGGACCCGAGATTGGACTCCGCGGAATATATGTTCTATGCTTTCTACGCGCAAGAACGTTTGTTCCTATTGTGATTCGGTACTTCCCCTAGGACAGTCCAGTCCCATGAGTCCCATCTCGAGCTACGACGAATTGAAGGATGCGATCTCGCAGGCCTACCCGGGCCTGCCGGCGCAGCTGCAGCGCATTGCGCGCTTCGCGCTCGAGCGGCCGAACGACCTGGCGCTGGGCACGGTGGCGGTGGTGGCCGAGGCGGCGCAGGTGCAGCCGTCGTCGCTGATCCGCTTTGCCAATGCGCTCAGCTTCACCGGCTTCTCGCAGATGCAGCAGGTGTTCCGCGGCCACCTGGTCGAACGTTCCGGCAGCTACCGCGAACGCATCAACCAGCAGCGCCGCCTGGGTGAAGGCGGCGCGGGCGGCGGCTTCCTGAACCAGTACGTCGCCGAGGCGGTGGCCGAACTCGGCCACCTGGAAGACGGCGTGCGCGCCGCCGACGTCAACGCCGCCGTCAAGCTGCTGTGCGCGGCGCGCCGCGTGCACGTGTTCGCGCAGCGCCGCGCCTTTCCGGTCGCCTGCTACCTGGCCTATGCGCTGAGCCAGCTCGAACTGAAGGCCTACCTGCTCGAAGGCATGGGCGGCATGCTGCGCGAATCGCTGCGCAACATCGCGAGCGACGAGGTGCTGATGGTCACCAGCTTCCACAGCTACTCGCGCGAGGTGGTGGATGCCGCCGAGAACGCGCACCGGCAGGGCATCCCGGTGATCGCGATCACCGACGGACCGTTGTCGCCGCTGAAGCGCTCGGCCGCGGTGTGCTTCGAGATCGGCATGGCCTCCGACCAGGTGTTCCGCTCGCTCGTCGCGCCGCTGTGCCTTGCGCAGGCCATCGTCGTGACGACCGGCCACCGGCTGGCCGAAAGCGCGGCCGCCGCGGCGGCCCGCCCCCCACGTCGCCCGAAGGCGAGACCCCGTCAATTGAATGGAGATGCTGCATGAGTGTCAGAGAACCCGTCGCGCAACCGGCCCGTGCGCTGGACCTGGTCTGCGTCGGACGCGCCGCCGTCGACCTGTACGGCGAACAGCTGGGGGCGCGCCTGGAGGACGTGCAAAGCTTCGCCAAGTACCTGGGCGGCTCGCCCGCCAACACCGCCGTCGGCGCGTCGCGGCTCGGGCTGCATTGCGCGATGCTCAGCCGCGTCGGCGACGAGCACAACGGCCGCTTCGTGCGCGAGACCCTGGCGGCGGAGAAGGTCGACGTGTCGCAGCTGAAGACCGATCCGCAGCGCCTGACCGCGCTGGTCTTCCTGGGGCTGCGCGACCGCGACACCTTCCCGCTGGTGTTCTACCGCGACAACTGCGCCGACATGGGCTTGTGCGAGGACGACGTCGACCCGGCGGTGATCGCCGGCGCGCGCGCGCTGCTGATCTCGGGCACGCACTTGTCACGCGCCGGCACGCGCGCCGCCTGCCTGGTGGCGATGCGTGCGGCCAAGGCCGCGGGCACCCGCGTGGTGCTCGACATCGACTACCGGCCGGTGCTGTGGGGCCTGACCGCGCCGGGGCTGGGCGAGCAGCGCTATGTCGAATCGGAGCGCGTCAGCCGCGAGCTCCAGGAGATCCTGCCCTTCTGCGACCTGGTGGTCGGCACCGAGGAAGAGGTGCACATCGCCGGCGGCAGCAGCGACAGCCTGGCGGCACTGCGCCGCATCCGCGAGCTGTCCGCCGCGCTGATCGTGATGAAGCGCGGGCCGATGGGCTGCGTCGCCTACGAAGGGGCGATCCCGCCGAAGCTGGAGGACGGCGTCGCCGGCCCGGGCTTCCCGGTCGAAGTGTTCAACGTGCTCGGCGCCGGCGATGCCTTCATGGCCGGGCTGCTGCGCGGCTGGGTGCGCGATGAGCCGCTGCCGCAGGCACTGCGCTATGCCAATGCCTGCGGCGCGATCGTCGTGTCGCGCCACGGCTGCGCGCCGGCGATGCCGAGCTGGATCGAGCTGAGCCACTTCCTGGCCCATGGCTCGCGCCACCACCGGCTGCGCGAGGACGCGAAGCTGGAGCAGCTGCACCGCGCGTCGACCCGGCACCGCGACTGGCCGAGCCTGGCGGTGCTGGCCTTCGACCACCGCGCGCAGTTCGAGGAGATCGCCGCGAAGCACCAGGTGCCGCGCGAGCGCATCCCGCAGTTCAAGTCGCTGGTGGCGCGCGCCGCGGCGCAGGGCCATGCGGCCGCGCGGGCGCTGCACCCGCAGCGACATCCCGGGATGTCGTTCCCGAACGCCGGCGTGATCGTCGACGGCCGCTTCGGCGAGGACATCCTGCCGCCGCTGACCGGCATCGGCTGGTGGGTCGCGCGGCCGGTGGAGCTGCCGGGCTCGCGCCCGCTCGATTTCGAGGACGGCGGCAACGTGGGCCTCGCGCTGCGCACCTGGCCTCAGGAGCACGTCGTCAAGTGCCTGGTCTACCACCACCCCGACGATGAAGCGGGCCTTGCGGCGCAGCAGATCGCCACCGTCGGCGCGCTGGCCCAGGCCTGCAACGCCACCGGCCACGAGCTGCTGCTGGAGGTGATCCCGCCGCGCAACCTGCCCGCCGACGACGAGACGCTGGCGCGCGCGATGCGGCAGTTCTATGCCGCCGGCATCGAGCCCGACTGGTGGAAGCTGCCGCCGCCGGCCAGCGCTGCTGCCTGGCGCCACATCGAGGAAGTGATCGCGTCGAACGACCCGCTGTGCCGCGGCGTGCTGCTGCTCGGCCTGGAAGCCAGCGAACAGGCGCTGCGCGAGGGCTTCCGCGTCGCGGCCGGCCAGCCGCTGTGCAAGGGCTTCGCGGTCGGCCGTTCGCTGTTCGCCGAGGCGGCGCACGGCTGGTTCGCAGGCACGCTGAGCGACGCCGCGGTGATCGAGCAGGTGGCGGCGAGCTACCAGCGCCTGATCCAGTTCTGGAGCGAGGCGCGGGCCGAAGCCGCGGCCGGAACGCTCGTGACGAATTCCTGAACCGCGAACCGAATACCAACTCACCAGGAGAGAACGACATGACGACAGCAAGCAAGACCAAGGTGGGCTTCATCGGCCTGGGCATGATGGGCCACGGCATGGCGAAGAACCTGCTCGCCAAGGGCTTCGGCGTGAGCTTCGTGGTGCACCGCAACCGCGCCAACCTGCAGGACCTGCTGGATGCAGGCGCCACTGAACAGCCGAGCCGCGCCGCCGTCGCCGAGGCGAGCGACGTGGTCATCATCTGCGTCACCGGCTCGCCGCAGGTCGAGGAGATCGTCTACGGCAACCAGGGCCTGCTGGCCGCCGCCGGCAAGGGCCTGACGGTGATCGACACCTCGACCGCCGAGCCGGCGTCGACCGCCCGCATCCGCGCCGACTTCGCGGCCCGCGGCGTCGCCTTCATCGACGCGCCGCTGGCGCGCACGCCGAAGGAAGCCGAGGAGGGCCGGCTGAACACCATGGTCGGCGCCGAGTCGGCCGACTTCGACCGCGTGCGCCCGGTGCTGGCCGCCTTCTGCGAGAACATCTTCCACGTCGGCCCGCCGGGGCACGGCCACGTGCTGAAGCTGATCAACAACATGCTCGCGATGACGACGGCCGCGGCGATCGCCGAGGCGGTGGCCACGGCCGCGAAGAGCGGGCTGTCGCTGCAGAAGCTGTTCGACGTGATCTCGGCCGGCGGCGTCAACTCGGGGATCTTCCAGATGATGCTGGGCAAGACGCTGCAGGGCGACCTGGCCGGCCTGAAGTTCGCGATCGGCAATGCGCAGAAGGACCTGCGCTACTACACCCACCTGACCGAGATGCTGCCGACCACCAGCCACCTGGCCGAGGCCGCGCACCAGAGTTTCGTGCAGGCCGGCAACCTGGGCCTGGGCGACAAGTTCATCGCGTCGCTGCTGGAGGCGCAGGAGAAGCTGAACAACGTGCAGATCATTCCGCGCTGACCGGGCACGGACCCCACAACAACCCTGGAGACAAGCATGGACAAGTCGACGAAAGAAGTTCAAACGATCGATGCCGGCACACCCGAAATGGACAAGCCTGATGCGGGAAGGCGCAGCCTGCTGAAGGCCGGTGCCGCGGCGGCCGCCGCGCCGGCGGCCTTCTTCGGCCCGTGGGCGCACAACCGCGTCTGGGCGCAGGCCGCGGCGGCCAAGCCGCTGGTCATCGGCCTGACGATGGATGCCTCGGGCCAGTACGGCGCGAGCGGCGGCGAAGAGCGCCTGGGCGCGATGATGGCCATCAAGGAGTTCAACGACAAGGGCGGCGTGCTGGGCCGGCGCATCGAGGCGCTGCACATGGACACCGAGACCACGCCGGCCTCGGGCTCGCGCATCGCCGAACGCATGATCACGCGCAACGAGGTCGCCTTCCTGGTCGGCGCGCTGCATTCGGGCGTGGCCAACGCGATCTCGCAGGTGGCGCAGAAGTACGGCACCATCTTCCTGAACACCAATTCCAGCTCGCCCACCGAGGCCGGGAAAGACTGCCACCGCGTCAAGTTCGTGTGGGACGGCAACGGCACCAACTTCGCGCACGCGATCGTCAAGAACGCGATCAAGGTGAACGGCAAGAACTGGGTGCTGCTGACCAACGACTACGTGTGGGGCCGCACCACGTCGGCGGCCACGCGCGCCATCGTCGAGGCCAACGGCGGCAGGATCGTCGAGGAGCTGCTGGTGCCGCAGAACACGCGC
The DNA here is from genome assembly GCF_056404395.1 of Rhizobacter sp. P2_D12. Lineage (NCBI taxonomy): Bacteria > Pseudomonadati > Pseudomonadota > Betaproteobacteria > Burkholderiales > Sphaerotilaceae > Rhizobacter > Rhizobacter sp. P2_D12. Next base: position 57,197 of record NZ_JBFUEB010000023.1, read on the forward strand.
GACTTCTCGTCCTACCTGCTGAAGCTGCAGCAGCTCAAGCCGAATGCGGTGGCCACCGCGATCGGCGGCGACGACATCAAGGCGCTGCGCCAGCAGGTGATCCAGCTCAACCTGCAGAAGAGCATGGCCTGGATCAACAACCAGCAGGACTGGCCCGACGTCTACGGCCTGGGCCCGGAATCGATCTTCGGCGTGTTCGGCACCACCTGGTACTACCGGCTCGACCTGCCGGGGGTCAAGGAGTTCGTCGCGGCCTACCAGAAGCAGTTCCCGGGCATGGCGATCAAGGTGCCGGGCAACGTGTACCACAACAGCTACATGGCCACGCGCGAGCTGCTGCGCTGCGTCGAGGAGGCCGGCACGACGCAGAACATCGCGGTCATCAAGAAGCTCGAAGGCCGCAAGATGCCGGCGCGCGACCGTCTGCAGCACTTCGACGCCTGGATGGATCCGGTGACGCACCAGGTGCAGCAGACCATCTACATGGCGAGCTACAACGACACGCCGGCCGAGAAGGACGACATCTTCAAGATCCTGTCGAACGTGGATCCGAAGGAGGTCGTCGACACCGATGCGCAGAAGGCCTGCAAGCTCGAGAGCTACGACGCCACGCCCAGCTACCAGCAGTGAGCCGGCGACGATGCACGCCTCCCCCCTCGCACGCCGGCGGCTGCTGATCGCCTCCGGTGCCGCTGCTGTCGCCGGCTTCAGCGGCCCCTGGACCACGCGCCACGCGTGGGCCCAGGCCAAGGCGAAGAAGCCGCTGCTGATCGGCCTGGCCACCGACGACAGCGGCCAGTACGCTGCGAGCGGCCAGGACGAGCAGCTGGGCATGCGCATGGCGATCGCCGAGTTCAACGAGCGCGGCGGCGTGCTGGGCCGGCGCATCGAGGCGGTGCACGAGAACACCGCCGGCGACCCGGTGGTGGCGGTCGGCGTGGCCGAGAAGATGATCCGCCAGCAGGAGGTCGCGTTCCTGGTCGGCGGCGTGCACTCGGGCGTCGCGAGCGCGATGTCGCGCGTGGCGCAGAAGTACGGCTGCATCTACTTCAACAGCAACTCCAGCTCACCCAGCGAGGCCGGCGCCGAATGCCACCGCGTCAAGTTCGTCTGGGACGCCAACGGCACCAACTTCTCGACCTCGGTGGTGAAGGGCGCGATGACCGGCTTCGGCCGGCAGTGGGCGCTGGTCACCAGCGACTACCTGTGGGGCCACAACACCGCCAAGGGCATCCGCAGGATCGTCGAGGGCAACGGCGGGCAGATCGTCGAGGAGCTGCTGGTGCCGCAGGGCATGCGCGACTTCGCGCCGGTGCTGGCCAAGCTGCGCCGCCTGAACCCCGGCGTGGTCGCCACCGCGGTCGGCGGCGACGACCAGAAGACGCTGCGCCGGCAGGTGCAGGAGGCCGGCATGGACCGCAGCGTCGGCTGGATCAACAACCAGCAGGACTGGCCCGACGTGTACGGGCTCGGCCGGCAGGCGCTGTTCGGCATCTTCGGCACCACCTGGTACTGGCGGCTGGGCCTCGCGGGCGTGCCCGAGTTCGTCGCGCGCTACCGGCAGGCCTACCCCGAGTACCGGCTGAAATCGCCCGGCAACGTGTTCTTCAACGGCTACATGGCCATGCGCGAGCTGCTGCGCGCGGTCCAGCGCACCGGCACGACGAACAACCTGAAGCTCATCGCCGAGCTGGAGACGCTGCGCGTGCCGGCGGCCGAACGCATGCAGCATTTCGATGCGTGGATGAACCCGCACACGCACCAGCTGCAGCAGACGGTGTACGTCGCCGCCTACAACTCGATGCCGACGCAAGCCGACGACCTGTTCCGCATCCTCGCGCGCATCCGGCCCGAAGAGGTGCAGGACGCCGAGAGCGCACAGGCCTGCAAGCTCGAACCGCTGGCGGCGACGCCTTCGTACGAACCCTGAATCCCGAGAGACCATGGACACCCTGCTTTCGCTCATTCCCCACCTGGCCAACGGCATCACGCTGGGCCTGCTGTTCGCGCTGATCGCGCTGGGCTTCATGCTCATCGTCGGCGTGATGGAGACCATCAACCTGGCGCACGGCTCGCTGTTCGCGCTCGGCATGTACGTGGCGCTGTACCTGCTCGCGCCCAGGCTCGGCTGGTTCCCGGAACTGCAGCAGGCCTACCTGGCGCTGCCGCTGGGCACGCGCTACGGCATCGCGCTGTTCGTCGCACCGCTGGTGGTCGGGCTGGCCGGCCTGGTGCTCGAGGCCTGCCTGCGCCGCACCTATGGCCGCGACCCGCTGTACGGCCTGCTGCTCACCTTCGGCGCGGCGCTGCTGATCGAGGAGCTGATCCGCCTGGCCTGGGGCAGCAACGAGCAGCAGATGCCGTTGCCGCAAGCGATCTCCGGGGCCTTCCTGATGGGCGACCTGATCTATTCGCGCTACCGTGTGTTCGCGAGCGGCTTCGCGATCCTCGCGATCGTCGCGCTGTGGCTGTTCCTCGAGCGCACGCCCTACGGCGCGATCATCAAGGCCGGCGCGCACGACAGCGAGATGGTGCGCGCGCTGGGCATCAACCTGTCGCGGCTGCGCTCGGCGGTGTTCGCGCTCGGCGTGGCGCTCGCGGCGCTGGCCGGCGTGGTGATGGCGCCGATCTGGGGCATCCGGCCGCAGGTGGGCGTCGATGCGGTGGTGCCGGCCTTCCTGATCATCGTGCTGGGCGGCGTCGGCTCGCTGTGGGGCGCGGTGATCGCCGGGCTGCTGGTCGGCCTGGTCACCGGCATCACGGGGGCCTATGCCTCCGAATGGTCGCTGATGGCGATGTACCTGCTGTTCATCGCGGTCGTCACGTTCCGCTCGCGCGGGCTGTTTGGAAAGAAGAGCGTACTCGACACATGAGCGGACACATGGGCGGACACATGAAAGCAACTCTCGAAGGCAAGGTCGCGCTGGTCACCGGGGCCGGCGGCACGATGGGCCGCGCGGTGGTGGACGCGCTGCGGCAGGACGGCTGCCGCGTCGCGATGGTCGACATCGCGCTCGGCTCGATGGACGCGCTGGTGGCGCGCCACGGCGAGCAGGTGATGGCGCTGGCCTGCGACATCTCGCAGGCCGAGTCGGTGACTGCCGCGCACCAGCAGGTGCGGCAGCGCTTCGGCGAGGTCGACATCCTGGTCAACAACGCCGGCGTGCTGTCGAACAACAAGATCGAGGCGACCAGCCTGGCCGAATGGCACCGCGTGCTCGGCGCCAACCTCGACGGCGCGATGCTGTGGTCGCAGTGCGTGGTGCCGGCGATGAAGGCGCGGCGCTGGGGCCGCATCATCAACACCAGCTCGCTGGCGGCGAAGACCGGCGGGCTGACGGCCGGCACGGCGTATTCGGTGTCGAAGGGGGCGATGAGCGCGCTGACCTTCTCGCTGGCGCGCGAGCTGGCGGCGCATGGCGTCACCGCGAACGCGATCGCGCCGGCCTATGTGCGCACGCCGATGGTCACCGAGCAGCTGACCGAGGAACAGCGCCAGGCCTTGATCCAGCAGATCCCGGTCGGCCGCTTCTGCGAACCCGAGGAGTTCGCGCACGCGGTGAGCTTCCTCGCCTCGCCGCTGTCGGGCTTCATCACCGGCGAGGTGCTGGACCAGAACGGCGGCCTGTTGATGGACTGATGATGAGCGAGCACTTGAAGGGGTGGGGACTGGCCGACCTGTTCGGCCTGCAGGGGCGGGTGGCCTACGTGCCGGGCGGCTACGGCGGCATCGGCGAGGCCATCGTGCGCGCGCTGGTGGGGGCCGGCGCGCGCGTCGCGTTCTCGGGGCGCAGCGAGGCCAAGGCGCAGGCGCTGGCCGCTTCGCTGCGCGCCGCGGGCGGCGACGTGCTGGGCCTGGCGATGGACGCGCATTCGGTCGACGGCGTGCGCGCGTCGGTGGATGCGGTGGCAGCGCATTACGGCGCGCTCGACCTGCTGGTCAACTGCATCGGCATCCAGCGCGAGGAGCGCCTCGCCGAGGTCAGCGAGGACGCCTTCGACGAGGTGGTGCAGGTCAACCTGAAGGCCGCGATGTTCCTCGCGCAGGCGGCCGGGCGGCACCAGGTGGCGGCGGTGCAGGCCGGGCGCGCGCCCGGACGGCAGCTGCACCTGCTGTCGGTGCGCGCGCAGCTGGGCCTGCGCGACCGCGGCTACTCGGCCTATTGCGCGACCAAGGGCGCGCTGGTGATGCTGATCAAGCAGCATGCGGTCGAGCTGTCGGCGCACGGCATCACCGTCAACGGCATCGCGCCGACGGTGGTGCGCGGCGAGATGGGCGCGCACTGGCTGGCCAACCCGGCCACGCGCGAGCACATCCTGCAGCGCATCCCGCTCGGGCGCGTGGCCGAGCCGGCGGACGTGGCCTCGGCCGCGGTCTTCTTCTGCGGGCCCGGTGCGGCCTTCGTGACGGGGCAGGTGCTGTACCTGGATGGCGGGTTGACGGCGACGCAGTGAGGGCCTTGCGCCAGATAGACCCCGTGCGTCGTCAATCGAGGGGATGGGGCGAGCGCGTTCCTGCCTAGGGTTAGGGGTGGTCGGCCCCCTCGCAGAACCTAGACTGGTCTGCAGGCGATGGCGAACCGAGTGCCCATCGTTGGAGCGGACTGACCTTGTTGCGGCCAGGGGGGAACTTGGCGCCATCGACCTGGATCGCCTTCACCGGGTCGTGCGACGCCGGTCTTCCCGAACGCTGTGGCCCGCTGCTGGCACGCGCCGGGATCGCGGTGTGCGCTTCCTCACCCGATGACACGTCGACGCTGGGCCTGGTGGTGTTCGGTGCCGTCGATGACGAACTGCTGGCGCTGCTTCGGCGGCATGGCGAGCACGCGTCGGTGCTGGCGATCGGCGTCGGCATGGCGGCCTTGTCGAGTGCAGCGCAATGGGGCCTGATCCAGGCCGGCGCGCGCGACGTGCTGCAGTGGCCGCAACTGCCCGCGACCGCCGACGAGATCGGCGCGCGCCTGCAGCGCTGGGCCCGCGCCGATGCCTTGCTCGATTCGCCCGCGGTCGCGTCCTGCCTGGTCGGTACCAGCCCGGCGTGGCGGCGCTCGATGCGCGGCGTGATCGAGGCCACGGCCTTCACGTCCTCGTCGGTGCTGATCACCGGCGAGAGCGGCACCGGCAAGGAGTTGATTGCGCGGCTGATCCACGACCTCGACCCGCGCCCCGACAAGGGCGAGTTCGTGGTGGTCGACTGCACGACGCTGTCGCCCGAGCTGTCGGGCAGCGAGTTCTTCGGCCACGAGCGCGGCGCCTTCACCGGCGCGGCGGGCTCGCGCGAAGGCGCCTTCGCGCTGGCCCACAAGGGCACGCTGTTCCTCGATGAAGTGGGCGAGCTGCCGCCCGAGCTGCAGGCGCGGCTGCTGCGCGCGGTGCAGGAGCGCCAGTACAAGCGCGTGGGCAGCAACACCTGGCAGCGCAGCGAGTTGCGGCTGGTCTCGGCCACCCACCGCGACCTGCCGCGCGGCATCGCCGAGGGCAGCTTCCGCGCCGACTTCTACTACCGCATCGCCGGCTGGCAGTGCCGCACGCTGCCGCTGCGCCAGCGCAAGGACGACGTGCTGCCGCTGGCGCTGCACTTCATGCGCGAGCTGCTGCCGCCGCAGGCCGAGCTGAGCATCGACCCGGCGGTGCGCGAGTTCCTGGTCACGCGCGACTACCCCGGCAACGTGCGCGACCTGCGCCAGCTGGTCACGCGCATCTGCCACCGCCACTGCGGCAGCGGGCCGATCACCGTCGGCGACATCCCGCCGGAAGACCATGCGGCCCCCGGCGCACCGCCGCTGTGGCCGGACAACAGCTTCCGCTCGGCCGTGCGCTCGGCGGTGCAGCTGGGCATCGGCATGAAGGACATCGGCCAGCGCGCCACCGAGCTGGCGGTGGAGATGGCGCTGGAGTGCGAGGGCGGCAACCTGCAGCGCGCCGCGGCGCGGCTGGGCGTCACCGACCGTGCGCTGCAGATCCGGCGTGCCAGCCAGCGGACGCCGATGTGAGGCTGGCGCGCCGTCGCGCGCGTGCGGTCAGGCGCAGCAGGTTGCCGCCGGTCACCAGCGCCTCGTCCGATGCCGACAGGCCGAGCGCGCGCACCTTGGCCAGCTCGACGCCGGGGTGCAGCCACGGGCCGTCGCTGCCGAACAGCAGCTTGTGCGGGCCGGCGCGCTGCACCGCCTCGGCCAGGATGTCGAAACGGCGCACGCCGGAGGTGTCCGCATGAATGTTGGCGTGGCGCACCAGCGGGTCGATCAGCGCGCGCTGCGCGCGCCAGTCGTCGGCGAAGCTGCCCAGGTGCGGCACGATGAAGTCGACGTCCGGAAACTCCTGCGCCAGCAGCTCGGCCTGCGCCGTTTCGCCCACCACGTCGTAGAGCACCGGCAGCGCGTGTTCGCGTGCCGCCTCGCAGACCTCGCGCGAGATGTTGGCCTCGTGGCGGTGCAGCTTGATGCCGACGAAGCCGTGCGCCTGCACGCCGGTGCGCACCAGCTCGCCGATGCGGCCGCGGTCGCGCGCCGCGTGCACGAAGACGAAACCGAGCCAGCGGTCGGGCTGCGCGGCGACGATGCGCGCGACCTCGGCATTGGCCCGCGCATAGTCGGAATGGAAGGCCGCGAAGATCACCGTGCGCCGGATGCCGGCCTGCGCGGCGCGCCGTGCGTAGTCGCGCAGCGGCGCGCCGCTGTCCCACGGGCCGGTGAAGCCGTCGCCGGGGCCGGCATGGCAGTGGCAGTCGATGATCATGGTCAGGCCGGGGCGAGCTGCTCGAACTCCCAGCGGATGCCTTGCGGCAGCACGAGCTGGCCCGGTGGCATCGGGCCCGCGACGGGCGTGCCACCGGCGGAGGCACGTGCCGGGACCAGCGCCGGCGCCAGCGACGCCATCAGCGCGGGCGGCAGCACATTCGTGATCTTGATCGCGCCCCGTGTCGGGGAAGGAACGAAGGGATAGTCGTTTCCGGTCAGTTCTCCGGCCCGGCGCATCAGCCGCGCGATGGCGAACTCCACCATGCGGACCACGCCGGCCACGCCTTGCTTGCCGCGGTGGCCGTGCACCTTGGCCAGGTAGTACTTCAGGTTCTTGTGGTTGCGCTCCAGCGCCTGGTGCGTGGGCCGCCGTAGGCGATCCGCAAAGCTGTCGCTCATGCCGACCCGCACGATCTTCGGCTTGGGGCCGTCCTCGAAGGCGATGTAGACGCCACCGAAGCCTTCGAACATGCCGCCCCGCCGCGTGACCTCGGTGCGGGTGTAGGCCTTCTGCATCCAGTTCAGCGTCGCGGTCAGCGGGCCGAAGGCCGTCTCCTGCTCGCCCTCCATCTCGCCGATCTCGCCCAGCTCGGCCTCCTTCGATGGCGTGCTGCGCCCCCAGGTGCGCCACAGGTCCGGGATCGAATTGCCGTCGCCGACCTTGAAGCCCGGCCCGCCGTCGCTCAGTTTCAGCGTGTCGACCGCCCACTGCCCCACGTGGTACCAGATGTCGGGCCCGGGGTCGTTCTCGCGCGAGGCGCTGCTCTGGCGGTGCGCGAGCACCGTGCGCAGCCCGATCTTCGCCACCAGGTGGCGCACCAGGCGGCGCCCGGCTTCCAGCTGTGCCGGCGTGACCTGGTCGCGGCCGTACTTGTCGCCCTGCCACCACTTGCCCTTGGTGTTCGGGAAGTTGCCGGCGAACTCGACCGCCACGCTGCCGTGGTTGAAGCCGTTGCTGGCCCAGACCATCGCGGCCTCGGGGTGCAGCTGCAGGATGCGGCCGTCGGCCAGGATCGCGAAGTGCGCGCCCAGCTTCAGGTAGTCGGTCAGCGGGTTCTTGCGGTTGCGGCAGCAGGCCATCTGGTGCAGCACCAGCGCCTTCACCTGCGAGGCCGGGCGCATGCCGTGGCGCACGCTCTTGTCGGCCTTGTCGGTCAGGTCGATGATGTCCATGGAGGTCTCCCGGTGGTTGGGGGTTCAGACACCGTGCAGCACCAGCGTCGAGCCGCGCCGCGTCCAGTTGCCGCTGATGCGCCGGCCGGGCGTCGCGCGGCCGTTGAAGTGCGGCAGGTGCTGCTGCGCGGCCGCCGCCAGCGCCGCTTCGAACTCGGCCGGCGCGGTGCCGTCGCCGGCCTGCTGCGCGGCCGTGCCGGCGATGCGCACGAAGCGGCGCGCCATCTCGAACTCGCGGTCCTCCAGCTCCAGGCCTTCGAACTCCATCTCCAGCGCCGAGCTCACCGCGCTGCCCAGCGCCGTGCCCAGCGCGGTGCCGACCCCCGGGATCGGGATCATCGAGCCGAGCGCACCGCCGACGAAGGGCAAGGCCTTCTTGGCCACCGCCTTCAGCACGCCGGAGAAGGGCTTGGCGATCTTGCCGACCGTGCCGGCGACCTTCTTGACGCCGCTCCACAGCTTGCCGAGGAACTGTTCCAGTTCGGCCTCGCTGGACACCGACAGCAGCTCCGCCGCCAGCGCGATCTCCTCGGCCTCGCTGAACGGCGAGCCGCCGCTTTCGCCTTCGCCTTCACCTTCGTATTCGAACTCGCCTTCGTACTCGCCTTCGGCGGCGAACTCGAAGCTTTCGCGGGCGCCACCACATTGGGGGCAACGGCAACGGTAGGGGTGCATGTTCATCTCCTCGCTGGGGGCATCGGGGGCCGGGCCGGGGCCCGGGTCGGCTGGAACGGGAACGGGTTCGGGGACGGGCACCGCGTACGGCGACGCCAGGCACTGCTGCATGCAGTGCTGGTAGCGCGAGCCGGGTCCGCCCCAGGCCGGCCAGGGCGCGGGCCCGTAGGCCGGGCCGTAGCCGTACGGCGACCGCTGCGGCGGCCGTTGCCGCGATCGCCCCTGCGATCGGCCGTGGCGCGAACCGCCGTAGCGCGAACTGCCGGCACGTCCGCCGCGGTAGCTGCGTTCGAACTCTTCGGACGCGGTCTCGAACTCGTTGCCGGTGGACAGCAACTCGAAGGATGTCGTGGGATTCATGAAGCCTCCGCAATGAAGGGGTGGAACGGGCGCCGCAGCGCCGCCAGGGCCTGCACCAGCGCCTGCACGGCGCGCTCGATGCAGGCCGCGGTGTGCGCGGCGGTGAACACGAAACTCAATCGCGCCTGGGCCGGCGCGCCGTCGGCATGCAGCACGGTGCGCACCTGGCGCTGCAGCAGCGCCGCGTGCAGCGCAGGCATGTCGATGCCGGGCAGCGGCGCAAGCGACTGCACCGGGAACAGGCCGCCGCTGCAGCGCAGGCGCAGCGCGGCGAGCCGGCCGCGAAACTGCCGCACGCGCTGCAGCAGCCGTGCGCGCAGCGTGTCGCCGCAGCGGCGGTTCAGCGCCAGCGCGTGGCGTGCCGCCTCGATCGCCGCCAGCGACGGCGGGCTGGTGTGCACCCGCACCTGGCTGCGCGCCTCGAACCAGCGCAGCATCGGGCCGTTGCCCGACAGCACCGCCAGCGGCACGCCGAAGCCCTTGGCCAGCGATGCGCCGACGATGACCGGCGCGCCCTCGAGGCCGTGCCGGCGCAGCGAGCCGCCGCCGCCGCGGCCGAGCACGCCCAGCGCCTGCGTGTCGTCCAGCACCAGGCAGCCGCCGTGGCGCGCGGCCGTCGCGGCATAGCGCGCGATCGGCGACTGGCGCTCGCGCCCCGGCCGGAAGCCGTCGCAGACGATGAGCAGGCGCTCGCGCCCGCCGGCGGTCGCGGCGACCAGGCGCTCCAGGCCTTGCGCATCCGCCGCCGCGAAGCCATGCACCGCCGCGCCGCGCGCGGCGCCGCGCTCGATGCCCCAGCGCGCGATGGCGTAGGTGCCGGCCTCGACGCAGATCACCGCGCCGCGCCGCGCCAGCAGGCCGAACAGGTCCCAGAACAGGTGCAGCGTCGACGGCAGCAGCGTGGCCGCCTCGCAGCCC